>JAUXEE010000324.1 GCA_030618065.1 Gemmatimonadota bacterium | reverse complement strand
GCTCACATCCCTGCTCTGTTTGAGGATGGCCTACGCCATCGTTCATACAGGCCGCATCAGAAATGCACTTACAGTATCCAACATTTGCGGGAGAAGGTCAAGGATCATATGCCTTCGGACATCGAAGAATCTGTCTTATGGCGTAAGACAGTGTGGATTAATCGGTTACACGTTTCTTAACCGGCGTCCGATGTTCCATGACGACCGGATCATAAACAAATAATTATCGATCCTGGAGTGTCCGGTTTTGGCTTGGATATCGGTCGGGGAATTTGGAATTTTGGGGGGAAGGCACCCCTCATCGAAGCTGGAGGGGTACCTCACCTTTTTGTTGTCTAGGCAACACTGGTACCCCGAGAAAACACTTTTTGGAAGCTCTGAACCAGGGGAGGGATGACCTCCTCAAGGGAAAGGGGCCGATGCAGAATCCCTGCCATGGAGGCGACGGGCCGGTCATGGATCCCGCACGGGACGATGGTGGTGAAGAATGAGAGATCCGGATCGACGTTCAGGGAAAAACCATGTGAAGTGATCCATCCCGAAGATACCCTGACGCCTATGGCAGCTATTTTTCCCTCTGGTGCCCACACGCCCGTGAAACCGTCTTCTCGGGTGGCAGAAATCCCGAAATGGCCTAGAGTCTGGATCAGGACCTCCTCGAGGGCCCTGAGATATCGGTGGAGATCCTTCCGGTCCGGTGCAAGGGAGAGAATAGGATAGCCCACCAATTGGCCAGGCCCGTGGTAGGTGACGTCTCCGCCCCGCCCCACTTCGAAGAGTTGAATCCCCCTGCTCTCCCTCTCCTCGTCAGAGAGGAGGATGTGGTCCCTTCGGGAGGAAGTCCCAACCGTGATGACGTGGGGGTGTTCCAGAAGGAGGAGCTGGTCCGGAATTCCTTCGGTCTGCTTCCGTGTCACCAGCTCTGCTTGCAGATCCAGAGCCTCTTCATAGGAAACCCGGCCAAGTTTTCGAACCTCAATCGCCGGGAGACTCTCCTCAGGCATCCTCGGGGAAGTTCCCCATGAGATCTTGGAGGCGTGCAAGGAAGCGGGCCGCATCGGCTCCGTCCACCATTCTGTGATCGTAACCAAGGCAGAACAGGGACCGTTTCCGAATCGCGATGGAGTCCGTTCCAGTCTCCGGATCTTCGACTACCACGACCCGCTTCTCGACGGCGCCTGTACCGAGAATCCCGTTGGTCCCCTTCGGAATGATGGGCATCCCCACCAGCGTCCCCAGCACCCCAGGATTGGTGATGGAGAAGGTCCCTCCCTGGATCTCCTCGGGGTTCAAGCGGCGACTCCGAGCTCGGTCGGCCAGGTCGACAATTCGCTTCCCTATGCCCACCAGGCTCAACTCATCTGCGTCATGAATGACCGGTACGATGAGTCCCGGATCCAGATCCACGGCTACTCCCACATTCACGTTCCCTCGAAAAATGAGGTTATTCCCGGAGATAGTACCATTCAGCATGGGGAATTCACGGAGAAGGCGTGAGCATGCCCAGACCACGAAGGCGGTAAAGGAGACTTTGATTCCCTGTTCCGCCCACCGCGGCTTGTTGACCTTCTTGATGAAATCAACCCGGGTGAAGTCGATTTCGATGAACGAATGGACGTGGGGAGAGACCCGTTTTGCCAAAACCATGTGTTCCGCCGTGAGGCGGCGGATCTTGTCCATGGCCTCGACACGATCCTGGGATCGAACCGGGAATTCAGGGTGTTGGACCTGGCTATAGAAGGTCTTCCAGAGGTCTGAAGGGGCTTCAACAGACGCCGGCGGAGCGGACTCCTTTTCCTCTGCCACTCCCCGACCCTCGATGAAGGCCAGGATGTCTTCCTTGGTAACCCGGCCGGCATGGCCGGTCCCCGAGACATGGGTAAGGTCGACCCCCTGTTCTTCCGCGATTTTCCGAACCACCGGAGTGGAACGAGCCCGAAGTCGGTCCTCGGCCGTGTCGGGTCCTTTGTCTTGGGGCAGCTCCGGTTGGGTAGGCGTTGGGGCCGGGGGGCCCACATGCCCCGGGAACTCCTGAGGGGGCGGCGGTTCCGTCACCACCGAGGCTGGTTCGGTGGGTTCCGGCTCGGGGGGAAGAGCTTCTCCGGCTCCTTCAACTCCATCGGGGTCGATGAAGGCGAGGGTGGCCCCTACTTCCACCGTTTCCCCTTCCTTTACCAGAACCTCCACCAGTACGCCTTCCGAAGGAGATGGGATCTCCGCATCTACCTTGTCCGTGGAGATTTCGAGGATGGCCTCATCCCGCCGAACCATCTCCCCCACCTGCTTCAACCACTTCGATACCGTGCCCTCGGCGATGGACTCACCCATCTGGGGCATGGGCACCTCAATGCGTGCCACCCTAGCTGCCTCCCGGCTCTCCCTCTGGAGAACCGGAGTTGGTCGGGTCCCCGCCTGTCTCACCCGACCCGGCTCCGGTCTCACCAGGGGTTTCCAATAAGCCTGGAAGAATGGGTTCCGGAGCTGGAGCGGTCTGCTGGAGATCGTCCAGGAGGATGGATTGCGGTTGCTGGGCCCGAGATGACATGATGGATAAGATCAGGGCCAGCCCCATAAAAGTGCCCCCGGCGATCCAGGTGGCACGGGTCAGGACCGTCGTGGCCTGGCGCCCCGCCAGGATCCCATCGGTGGCAGCGGATCCACCACCCATTGCGGCAAGCCCGCCCCCCTTCCCCGATTGGAGAAGAATGACAACGCCCAGAAACAGTCCGTCGAACACCAGAAGCGCCAGCAGAATACCGTACATTGCCTCAGTCCCTTTGGAGTGTGGCACAGCGGATAAATTTCTCGGGACAATGGAATCATGTCAACGGCCCCCCCCGGACTCTGCCTCCGGGCCCTGCCCCTGGGCCCTGCTCCTGACCCTTCCTACTGACCCGGCCCCTATACTCCT
>JAUXEE010000170.1 GCA_030618065.1 Gemmatimonadota bacterium | reverse complement strand
GCCGCCACGGCTGAGGGGGGGACTGGAAAGTGGATGCGTCGGGTCGACAACACGGAAGCCCGGGCGGAGGGGGATCCGGTGAAGCCGTCGCACCTGATGACGTTCACGGATTTCCGGCGCATGGTGGAGGCGTATGGGGTAGCCTCCCGCACTGGGATTGTCCTGGCCCCAACGGGAACGGTGGACTCGTGGCTTCGGGCCATGGCGAGGGCCTTCGCCAGCCTCGCGGCAAGCACTGGTCACCTGAACCGCCCCGGGTCGGTCATCCTGCCTCTTCCCATCAGGGCCAACACCCGCGGATCGATGGAGATGGGAGCTACACCGGACCACTTGCCGGGCCTTCGTTCTCTCGACGATGAGGCTGCCCAGTGGCGTCTCCGCCGCTCGTGGGGGAATGAGTTCGCCACGGGGCGTGGGCTCGATGTCGAGGCGATGATCGGTGAGGTGAGGGGACTCATCGTTCTGGCCGACGACCCTCCTGTATCGCTCCCGTCCGTTGAACGGGCCAGAAAGGCCATGGCCGATCTGGACTGTTTGATCGTGCTTGACGCCTTCATCACTCCAGCGGTAGAAGCAGCCCACGTCGCGCTTCCCATATCCAGTCCTGCGGAAACGGATGGCACCATTACGAATATGGAGGGCCGGGTTCAACGACTCCGGGCGAGTGGCTCCCCCCCGGGGGAGGCCCGCCCCGGATGGTCGGTATTGACGGAGCTCGCGGCTGCCCTGGGGATGCCCCGGACCCACCAATCGATGGACGATGTGCTGCGCGACATTCTCACGACGGTGCCCTCCTATCCGTATACGGTGGCTCTAGAGGGAGAACCATCAGTGGGTGCCGCCGGAATGATCCCGGGACACTTCGTGGATCCTCATGTACGAACGGCGGACCAGGAAGATGCGGGCAGGTCGATCCTCGGAACTCTGGGAGTACCTAGGGTCGGCCCGGAGGAAACGGAGGAGTTCCCCCTCCGGCTCGTGCGGGCCAGCGCCTTCGAGTGGGGAGACGATGCACTGACAAGCTCCTCGCCGACGCTGCTCCGCGAATACGCTTCTCGTCGCAAGCGATTCCCCGACGGCTTCGTCGAAATGAATGCGCAGGACGCGGGGGCAATGGGGATTCGCCATGGATGGCGGGTGAAGGTGAGGTCTCTGGACGGCCAGGCGGTGGTCCCGGCGCATCTTCGGAACGACCTCCCACCCGGAGTGATGATCGTCCCGTACGGATGCCGCGACGACCTGGAGCCGGTGACGGGTGGGAGGGATGCGGTCTGCGTGAGCGTAGAGCGTAGCTAGGCAAAGGGAGTTCAGGAACCGGATGATGGAACACCAAGCTGCCCAGACCATCGCAAGAGTCGACCTGAACCAATGGCTGGAGAGGTTGATGGAGGGGTCCGAGGTGATCGCACCTACGGCGGGGCCCGGGGGAGACGAGATCTTCACGACGCTCTCCTCTCCTGACCAGCTTCTCTGGGATTTCGAAAACCCTCTCCACCCGCCGAAGCATTTCATGCTCCCCCAGACGGAACGGCTGGTGTCGATCCGCCACGAGAATGGTCACCACCAGGTGACCCCGGTTCCGGATGTGGTGCCGCGAATCCTCTTCAACCTGAGGAGCTGCGATGTCAAGGGGATGAACTTCCTCCACAAGATGCACGCCTCGGATCTTCCGGACTCTGCGTACCTGCGCCGGGCTGACAAGACGACGTTGGTGAGCCTCGCCTGTGTGACTCCCTGCCCCCTCGGCTTCTGTATCTGCTGCGATGCGGGCCCCTTCCTTCGGGAGGGCTTCGATCTTCAGCTCACCGATCTGGGCGAAAGGATGCTGGTGGAGGTGGGGAGTGAGAAGGGCCAGGCACTAATTCAGATCGCGGATCCTCTCTTTCAGCCTGCAACCAAAGAGGAGTACAGACAGCGGTTGGGACTGGAAGAGGAGGCCCGACTGGGCTTCGAAAAGGAGACCTGTCACTTCGGCTCTGCCATGCGGAGGATCTCCACGGGAAGGGTGGCGGATGATCTGTGGGAAGCGATGGGAGATTGGTGTCAGGAATGCGGGGGATGCAACTTCATTTGTCCCACCTGCTACTGCTTCAGTATCCAGGATCTCCCGGAGGACGAGGGTTGGACTCGCTGCCGAATCTGGGATTCTTGCCAGTACCCGGCCTTTACCCTCGAGGCATCCGGGCACAATCCCAGGGAAAGGAAGGGCCAGCGGATCTGGAGGCGCTTCTTCCACAAGGTGAGCGCCCAATACTACCAACGGGACGGGGATGTGGGCTGCGTCGGATGTGGCCGGTGCATCAAGGTCTGCATGGGTACCACGGACATGCCGGCGGTGGTGGCCGCAATCCGGAAAGGGGAGTGGCATGGGTGACCTGTTCCTCCCCAGCGTGGCTACGATCCTGAGTCAGAAGGAGGACACGCCCGACACCCGAAGCTACCGGCTTCGGTTCCGGGATCCGGACGAGCACGACGCCTTCTCCTTCCGACCCGGACAGTTCCTGGAACTCTCGGTTTTCGGGGTGGGTGAGGCTCCATTCTGCCTGGCGTCCAGCCCGACGAGAAAAGACGCTATCGAAGTCACGGTGAAGCGCACCGGGAAGGTCACCGACGCTCTCTTCGCCCTGGGGCCTGGGGACGAGGTGGGCCTTCGAGGGCCGTGCGGGAACGGCTTCGACGTCGATGCGGCAGCCGGAAGCGATCTGCTCTTCGTGGCCGGGGGCATCGGTCTGCCTCCCCTCAGGGGTCTTATCTGGAACGTCCTGGACGAGCGTGAGCGCTTCGGGGACGTGACGATCCTCTACGGCGCCAGGACTCCTACCGACCTGGTCTACAAGGAGGAGCTGAAGCAATGGGAAGAGGAGGACGGCGTTACGCTCCACGTCACCGTGGATCGGGCGGAGACGGGGTGGAGTGGAAATGTGGGGATGGTGCCGACCCTCTTCAACCTGGTGGAGCTCCAGTCTGCCAGCACCCTCGCCTATGTCTGCGGGCCGCCCATCATGATCAAGTTCGTGGTCCAGGACCTCCTTATGCGCGGGTTTGCGGAAGAGAGGGTGATCTCGACTCTGGAGAGGATGATGCAGTGCGGGGTGGGGAAGTGTAATCACTGCAGCATCGGGCATCTCCTTGTCTGCCGGGACGGGCCGGTCTTCAACTACCGGCAGATCCGGGGGATGGTCGAATGATGGCGCCCCGCGGTAGCACGACGCTGGCTGAAATGCTGTCCGCCCGACTCTCCGGGAAGATCGTGGTGGTGGGGGTCGGGAACCCCCTCCGGGGTGACGACGCCGCTGGCTGCTTGGTCGCCGAAGCGCTGGGCGGAGCCCCGGGAGTGACGGTGATCTCTGCGGAGGAGGTTCCGGAGAGCTACCTGGGGCCCATCACGGCGGCCCGCCCGGATGTGGTGGTTCTGGTGGACGCGGTGGAGTTGGGTGCAGCCCCTGGCTCGGCGGCTCTATTGGAGATGGAGGAGCTGGCCTCCCGGGAGGTCTCCACCCATCGGGCGCCCCTGGGCCTTGTAGCGGAATTCCTGCGGCGCGAAACGGGGACAGACGTATTCCTCCTCGCCATTCAGCCGGTACGCCTCGACTTCGGGGACCCGGTGAGCCCCGAGGTGGAGGAGAGCGCGGCATCCCTGGCTCTGCTCCTGCGTGCCCTGGTTGGAGAGGCGATCCCATGTTGACCCTGGCCCTGGCCCTGGTGGTGATCCTCCCGGTCCTCGGAGCCGTCGCCGTGGGCTTGATGCCGCCTCGGCCGGCACGGTGGATGGCGGTGGTGCTCAGCCTGGCAGTGGCCTCGCTGGCGGTGGGTGCCGCCCTCCTGGCCTACCCTGACGCACACCGGGTCGCCCTGGCGAGCCTCCCCTGGCTCACGGGGGGGAGTGGGGAGGGAGTCTTCGGGCTCCTCCTCGATCCCCTCTCCACGGTGCTCCTCCTGGTGGTGACGGTCATCGGGTTCCTCACCGTCCTCTACTCCACCCAGTATCTGAGTGAGAAGAACCGGGATCACCCGGTGGGACCGGCGGACCAGAGCCGCTACTACTTCTGGCTCCTGGCCTTCCTGGCCAGCATGGGAGGCGTGGCGACGTCCGGCAACTTCCTCCAACTCTTCATCTTCTGGGAGCTCACCACGGTGTGCTCCTGGGCGCTGATCTCCTTCTACCACACGGAGAAGAGTCTCCGGGCTGGATTCAAGGCTCTGCTCATGACCCACGCGGGAGGGCTCTTCTTCCTCCTGGTGCTCCTCATTCTCTTCGCGAAAACGGGATCGTTCGACTTCGACGCGGTAAGTCGGCTGGACGGGCCCCTCCGGGGTTGGGTCTTCTTCTTCCTGATGCTGGCGGCGTGGGCCAAGGCCGCTCAGGTGCCCTTCCATACCTGGCTTCCCGACGCCATGGAGGCACCGACGCCCATCAGCGCCTATCTACACGCCGCCGCCATGGTGAAGGCGGGGGTGTACCTGATGGCCCGGGCCGTATGCAGCGGATGGGCCATGCCCGAGGGTCTGGGCCTCCTTCTGGCCATCATGGCCCTGGTAACCATGTTCGTGGCTCTCTCCTTCTACTTCGTCCAGGACGACCTGAAGCGACTCCTGGCGTACTCAACCATCGCCCACCTGGGCTACATCCTCCTGGGAGTCGCCCTGGGGGCGATGGGATCAAAGGTGGGATTCCAGGGTGGGGTTCTCCACATCCTCTGCCACAGCTTTGGCAAGGCAACGCTCTTCCTTTGCGCCGGAGCCGTGGCCTACGTCACCGGCACCCGGAGCATCTCGGCCCTGGGGGGGCTGGCTCGCAGCATGCCCCTTACCGCCACCGCGTTCTTCGTCGGGGTCCTTGCCGTTGCGGGCATTCCGCCCTTCGCCAGCTTTTGGAGCAAGTTCATGATTCTGGCTGGAGCCATGGAGATTCCGGGCTTCCTGGGACCCCTGATCCTAGTCCTGGTCCTCGCCGAGAGCCTCATCGCCTTCGGCTGGATGCTCCATGTGGGTCAGAAGGTCTTCTTCGGGCCCCAGACGGAGCTGGCGACGGGAAAAAACGATCCACCTGCGGCGATGAGGGCCGCACTCGTGATCCTCATGATCGGCTCTCTCCTGATTCCGATCGTCGGAATCCCCCTGGTCCGGTGGATCGGAGGGTAAGGCCGTGAGCACTGTCGTGTACCTGGAAGTGGCGGTCGCCCTCCTGCTGACGGGAGCCGTGGCGAGCTTTGCCGCGGCTCGAAACCGAAGGATGAGCGGATGGGTCAGCGTGGGCTTCGTGGGTGCCGCGTCGGTTTGCCTCTGGGCCGTCGTGGCGCAGTCCTTTTCCCCCCATCCCGATCCCGAGATCACCCTGCTGAGTATCCCGGCCCTCGGCGCCAGCTTGGCCATCCATGTCGATCCCCTGAGCGCCATCTTTCTGGCTATCACAGCCACCGTCGCCTTTCTGACCACACTGTACTCCGTG
>JAUXEE010000083.1 GCA_030618065.1 Gemmatimonadota bacterium | reverse complement strand
GGCATCACCAGATCCAACAGGATGATGTCGGGGGTGAATCCATCCAGGGCAGTCTCGGCTTCTTCCCCGTTCCCGGCTACCGTCACCTGGAGCCCGGCTCCTTCCAGGTAGCTCTTGAATAGCTCCCGGGTACCTGGATCATCCTCCACCACAAGGACGCTCCGCCCCCGAGGCTCCAGGAGGTTCCGTCGAAGGACCCTCAGCAACTCATCGTGACCGACGGGTTTGGTGAGAAGGTCCACCGCCCCGAAAAGGCTACCCCGATCCTGCTCTCCCGCCACCACTGAGACGATGACCACGGGGATGTCCTGGAGGTCTTGCGCTTCCTTGAATTCCCTCAAGGCCTCCCAACCCGTCATCTCAGGCATGATGAGATCCAGGGTGATCAGGTCGGGTCTCTGGTCCCTCGCCGCTTGAAGCCCGGTCTCGGCCGAGGCCGCAGTGACCACATCGAACCGCAACTCCTCCAACTGGGCCGTCAGCAGACGCCGGGTGTCCGGATCGTCATCGATTACCAGGATCCGAGCCCGCCTGTCCCTCCGCGTACCGGTCTCCGAGGAGGCGGATGCGGGGCGGGATGACTCTATGGGCTTCATGGCTTCCTCCATCAACTCCTCTTCGGCCCGCTTCTCGGGAGACATGGCTTCCGTGAGGAGGATGGTGAAGGTGGACCCCTTCCCCACTTCGCTTTCCACCCTCAGGTCATAGCCCATAAGCTGGCAAAGAGAACGGGAGATGGTCAGGCCGAGCCCCGTCCCCCCGAATTCTCGACTCGTGCTTCCGTCCGCCTGTTGAAACGCCTCGAAGATGGCCTTGAGACGATCGGGGGGAATCCCTATGCCGGTGTCTTTCACGGCAATGGCCCCTGGGGTCCGCCCATCTTCCTGGACGGACACCTGGACGGACACTTTGCCCTTTTGGGTGAACTTCAGGGCATTCCCCACCAGGTTGATGATGACCTGCTTCAGCTTCCCAGCATCGGTTTCGACGGAGTCGAGGCCCTCCGGGATACCGCCCTCGAGAAGGACGTCCTTGCCCTTCGCCTGACCCTCCAACTGGGACAGGGTGTCGCCCACCAGCGACCCCAAGTCGACCGCTTCGATGTCCAGTTCCATTCGACCGGCTTCGATCTTGGCCAGGTCGAGGACCTCATTGATGAGATCCAGGAGGTGTTTCCCATTGGCGATGATTCGCTCCAGGAAACTCAGCTCCTGCTCGGCCAGATTGCCGCTACGGTTCTTCATGAGGATGTTGGTGAACCCTATCACCGAATTGAGCGGGGTTCGGAGCTCATGACTCATGCTGGCCAGGAACTGGCTCTTGGCCTGGTTCGCGTTTTCAGCTTCCTCCTTGGCCATCCTGAGGGCCAACTGGGTCCGACGCCGTGCGGTGACGTCTTTCTCGAAAGCGGCAACCCCTGTAATCCCGGCGGCTTCCCGGATGGGGTTGAAGAAGAACTCGTAGCTTCGGATCTGGCCCCCGATCTCCTCGTCCCTGAGTTCGCTGAAGGCCTCTCCGTACAGGGCCCTCTCGTACATCTCCTCATACCAGGCGACATCGTGGGCGGGAAGACAATCCCCGGGCCTGTCTCCTACTTTGGGCTCCCGGTCAGTCCGGACTTCCATGGCCATGGAAAAGCCGGTGTTGAAGGTGATGAGGCGTTTTCCCCGGTCCACGGACCAGATCGCATCACCCGTGTTCTCCACCAAAGCTCGAAGATTCGCCTGGACGGCCTCCAGCTTCCTTCTGGCCTGCAGTTGCTCCGTGATGTCTCGGAGGATGCTCCGTGTGGCGACCGGTTCACCCTCCTTGGACCAGAGATTGGCGCTTCCTGAGCACTGGACCACACGTCCGTCCGAGGCGACGAAATCCACCTCCAGGACAGGGAGGGTTTCCCCTTGGAAAACCTTGGCAAAGTCCCTTTTGCATCGTTCCCGACAGCCGGGATCCAGGATCTGAAAGAAGGTGAGGTTCTCGACCTCCTCGTCGGTGTATCCCAGTACCTTTTTCCATGCCTGGTTGACGTATACGAGCTTCCCTTCCGGGTCCACGCTCTGGATCAGGTCGTGGGCGTTGTCCAGGAAATCCCGGAGGCGTTCCTCACTTTCCTGAATGACCCTCTCGGCCTGGCGTCGATAGTCGATTTCCCTGGCCAGGGCCGTGTTGGCTTCCCGAGTGGTCTCGGCGATCTCCTCTTCCCTCCGAAACGTCACATAAACGCTGGCAAGGAGGCCTACCAGGACGCTGGCATAGCTCATGACCTTCAGGCCATGGGCTGCGAAAAACACCGCGTCATGATACTGGGAGGAGAAGGGCATGTAAGCCCCGTGGGCCATGACCCCCATAAGAAGGGCCACGATCAGCCAATGCTCGAAGGCATTGACTCGCCAGTGGCTCTTCACCAGGTACCCTATTGTGGCGAGAAGGAAGATCAGCCCCGGGACGAATTCCATGGGCTGCCGAATGAACTGATCCGGGCGAAGATCCCCTCGTAAGGGGAAGAGATCGAATATGGCGAAGATGAGGACAGCCAAGAGGAGAGCCACCAGGTAGACGGTGATCTCCCGAACCGGGCCTCTCTCCGGTGTCGACCGCTTTCGGCGCCAGGCCACCCAACTCGCAAGAAGGAAGAGGGAGAGGAATGTTCCCGAGGCCGTGAAACTCCAGGTGGTCAATCCCTCCATCTCGTCTGGGGTCCAGACACCCATCCACCCCGTGGCGAGAAGAGCGGGGAAGAGGTCCAGGAAGGCCGTCCCGAGGAACCCGGTTCCGATGAAAAGGAAGGTCTCCTGCTTCTTGCTGTAGAACCGAACGAGGGCGAGGGCGCCCACCACGAAGGCCAGCAGCGTGGAAAGAGCTTCCAGCGTACCATAGAGAACCGGCCCCGAGGTCCAGTCGGATCGGGACAACCCTACGGCTCCCACGAAGAGGAGCATGATAACGAAGAAATGAGCAAAAGCCCGGGTGGCAGTCCGATCTCCCTTGAATACCCGGGGCATGTCGGAATGCCAGGTCGGCGCAAAAGGATCCACCAGCCTACCCCCTTCGTCTGGGGATTCGTCTACCCGAGGGATGTCAGCCACCGGGCGATTGTCTCCAGAAGGATAGACTCGTCCACGATCGGTTTGGTCACATAGTCGTTGAAACCTACGGCCAGGAATTTCTCCCGATCTCCAGACATGGCATGGGCGGTAAGGGCGACCACCGGCAAATCTCTCAGCTCTCCCTGATCCCTGATCCATCGAAGGACATCGGCGCCGTCCATGTCCGGGAGGGAGATGTCCAGGAGCACCAGGTCGGGATTATCCTGAACGAGGCCCTCCAGGGCGGCTGCCCCGGTTTCATACTCCGAAAGATCGTAGAACTCCTCCAGAAGGGCTTGTACCAGGAATCGGTTGTCCGGGTTGTCCTCGACGACGGCGATTCTCGGTCTCATTCGTCAGCCTCTTCCAAAATGTCCTTCAGAGCAGTGCAGGCAGCCTGGAATTCCCTATCCAGTGAGGGAAGGAGGGCCTGTAGATCATCCATCTTCCCCGCCTCGGCCAGAGCCTCGGCATCCTGGGCCAGCCGTTGTACGCGTTGAGCGCCAACATTGCCGGCGCTTGATTTCAAGGTGTGGGCGCCGGTTTCTGCTTTTTCGGACTTCCCGGTTGAAACCCCCTCCCTGATCTGGTCCATGCGTTCCACAGCGTGAGTCAGGAAGAGGTTGATCATCTTTCTTTGCAGGTCAGCACCGCCCCACTCGTTCAGGCGTTCCAGTTGGGCTGGGTCCACCAAAGGAATTTCGTTCATGGTCTCTTCCTCTCAATGACTTGTCGAGATGGAGCTCCTCAGAGCCCGGACACCTTCCCCGGCGCCATCAGGGTGTCCGAACACCGCCGACCCAGCTACCAGAACGTCGGCCCCGGCGCCAACCACCCTGGATGCCGTTTCGGGTCCCACTCCCCCATCGACCTGAATGGGAACCTCCCCTCGCCCTTCCTTTTCGAGGAGCTCACGGGCGGCCCTGATTTTCTTGGTCGAAGTGGGAATAAAGGCCTGCCCCCCGAAACCCGGGTTCACCGTCATCACCAGGACGAGCTCCAGGTAAGGAATGACATCCTGCAGGGTGGCTATGGGTGTGGAGGGGTTTAAAGCCACACCGGGGAAAGCCCCCAAATCCCGTATCCGTTGGAGAGTCCGATGAAGGTGGGGACAGGTCTCCTGATGAACCGTGATCCGGTCGGCACCGGCCTTCACGAAGTCCTCCAGGTACATATCGGGGGACTCGATCATGAGGTGTACGTCCACCGGGAGGCTGGTGGCCTTACGGACAGCGTCCGCCACCAGGGGCCCGATGGTGATGTTCGGGACGAAGTGGCCGTCCATGACGTCCACGTGGATCCAGTCCGCTCCGGCGGCCTCCACGGCTTGCACGTCGTCGGCAAGTCGCCCGAAGTCCGCCGAAAGGATTGATGGAGCGATAATGGTCAAAGCCGGTCTCCATTCTGGCAAGCGGCACTTGCGTCCTTCCGGGTCATCTTGAGAACATCCCCTTCCCCACCCACCAGCACCTCATTGGCCATACCCAAGAATAGGCCGGACTCCACGACCCCGGCCCGATTGGCAAGGGCATCCTGCAGGCCTGACGGGTTTCCGATTCCCTGTGGGAAGTGGCAGTCCAAGATAAGATTCCCGTTGTCCGTCGAGAATGGTCGCCCATCCGATACTTCTCGAAGCACGGCGCGGGCTCCCAACGTCTCGAAGAAAGGGAGGTGACTTTCCCATGAGAAGGGAACCACCTCCACCGGCAGCGGAGACCGGGTTCCAAGTCGCTCCACCAGCTTGCTCCGGTCTGCTATGATGATCATATGCCGGGTGGCCTGGGCCACCATCTTCTCCCGGAGCAGGGCTCCCCCCAGACCCTTGATGAGATCAAGCTCCGGGTCCACCTCGTCGGCTCCATCCACCGTGAGATCCAGGAATCCTACTTTTTCCAGGGTCGAAAGAGGAATCCCCAGCTCCCCGGCCTCCCTCTCGGTCCGTTGGGAGGTGGGCACGCCCACGATGCCCGGGAGTTCTCCACCTTGAACTCGATGGCCCAGGGCCCGTAGAAAGAAGGCGACGGTGCTTCCGGTTCCGAGGCCGAGCCTCATGCCGGGGGAGACGGCCTCGGCCGCTTCGGCTCCCGCCAACGCCTTTCCCTTCTCCAGGGGGTCTTGTTGGGGCAAACCCTTTCCCTCCAGCAGTATTGGAAGTGGGAGAACGAGGTGGTGACGCTGCCTGTTTTCGCCTGGGAATGTAGGGCTACCCCAAGGGGGCTGCCAGGGCTTGCCTGGCCAGTTCCAGCTGTGCCTCAACGGCGCCTCGGGCCGTCCCCCCGCTGACCTCCCGGGCCTCGACGGAGGATTCGAAGGAGAAGATCTGACGGACATCTTCCTCGAAGGCGGGATGGAGGTTCTTGAAGAGATGGAATGGAAGCTGGGAGAGGGGCTCCTCCCGTTCCTCGCCTTCCCGAACAAGCTTCCCCACCACCTGGTGACTTTCCCGGAAGGGCACACCCTTCCTCACCAGGTAGTCGGCGATGTCGGTGGCCAGGAGCTCCGGGTCCAGACCTTTTTCTATGGATTCCTCGTTGAATTGGGCCATTCCCACCACACCCCTCATGACGGGTAGCACCTGGAGGAGCGTATCCACGGTGTCGAAAAGGAGCTCTTTGTCTTCCTGTAGATCCCGGTTGTATCCGGTGGGAAGGCCTTTCAAGAGGGTGAGAAGGCCGGTGAGATTGCCGAGGAGACGGCCCGTTTTGCCCCGAACGAGCTCTGCTGCGTCCGGATTCCTCTTCTGGGGCATGAGGCTGGATCCGGTACAAAACCCTTCCGGGAGCTTCAGGTATCCGAATTCCCTGGAGGAGAAAAGGACCAGGTCTTCTCCCAGGCGGGACAGATGGACCCCGAGCAGAGCCCCGGCAAAA
Organism: Gemmatimonadota bacterium; assembly: GCA_030618065.1. Lineage (GTDB taxonomy): Bacteria > Gemmatimonadota > Gemmatimonadetes > Longimicrobiales > Gaopeijiaceae > JABDNZ01. The sequence continues at coordinate 1,671 of JAUXEE010000083.1, read as the reverse complement.
GCCATCTCTACCGCCCAATCCCTGTCCGAAACCGCATCGAGGCTGTTTTCCGAAATCCTCTGAAATCCCAGGGCTTCCCTCAACCATTCACGGTCAATGGGGAACGGACACCCCGCCAGCGCTCCTGAACCCAGTGGGAGAGAGCTGGCTGCGATGCCGGCTTGAATGAAACGATCCCTGTCCCGCAGAAGAGGCCAGAAATGGGAGAGGGCCCAATGGGCGCCACGAATCGGCTGGGCCTGCTGGAGGTGGGTATGCCCCGGGAGGATAATCTCCAGGCTTCTCTCGGCGAGGGAGCGGAATGACGAGAGAAGGTCATGAATGAAGTCCGTGACCTCATGACCGGCTTCCATTCCCCAGAGGCGGAAGTCTGTGGCTACCTGGTCATTTCGCGAGCGGCCGGTGTGGAGTTTCCCGGCGATCGGTCCCACTTCTTCTCGAAGAAGCCGCTCCACCAGGGAGTGGATATCTTCGTCCTGGGCCTCGGAGAAGTCCTGTTCGGTGAGGGTCTCCGCTACCTTTTCCAGCCCCGAAACGAGTGTGATTCCCTCCTCTGAGGTCAGCACACCCGCCCTCACGAGAGCTCGGGCCCACGCCTGGCTTCCCCGAACGTCGTGAGGCCAGAGGCGGTAATCCACGTTCAGGCTTCGGTTCAGGGGTATCATGGCATCTGCCATTCCTTCACCGAAACGCCCCCCCCAGAGCCCTTCCATCGATCAGCCGGCTCCGGCTGAATAGCTGAGCGCCACACGCATATTGGAATCCTTCGTCTCTCCCGCCGGTCCCGGGAGGCCCAACTGGAAAGAAAAAGGGGAAGACAGATCCGAGGACACCTCCCGCCAAGGCGTGCTTTCGAGCGGTTTACGCCCGCCCCGTCTCTGTCTCCCCCACTACACTCTGCATAAAAATGCAGAGAAAATGAATTTTGTCAATAAGGAAGGCCCTCCCTGCGATCAAATCTCCCCTTCGATCTCCAAGATCCGGGCCCGAACCTCCTCCGTCCTGTCGGAATCCTTCAGGATGAGGAGGATGGTGTCGTCACCCGCGATCGTTCCGAGAACCTCGGGCCATTCCTCCCAGTCGATCCCAAGAGCTACCGCCTGGGCGCCCCCCGTCATGGTCCGAACCACCAGGAGGTTCCCTGCTCCTTCTGCCGAAACGAAGAGGGTCGGGAGTAGGGCCTCCAGGGGCGGGCTGTGCTCCCACTCCTCCGGCAAGGTGTAATGCCCGCCCCCATCGGCGCGAGGCACCTTCACCAGTCGGAGATCTCGGAGGTCCCGGGAAAGGGTGGCCTGGGTGACGCCGATGCCTTTCTCTCCCAGAAGAGCCCTCAGCTCCATTTGATTGGTCACTCGATGGGTCCGAATGAGCTCCAGAATGGCGTCCTGTCTAGCCTGCTTGGATACCGAATGGCCTCCGCTCACGAGTACTCCTTTGGGGAGGTTCCTACTCCGCCCATTTTCCAAAAAATCCGAGGGGAGGACGGCTTCCACCGTCCCCCCCTCCCCTTCTCAACCGCTCCGGCCTGCAGGCCCTTCCACAGGCCGAAGCAGAAATCCTAGAACTCGTATTGCAGTCGTAGCAACAGAAGCCTCCCCAACTCGGGGGCCCCGATGAATTCCTGATGGAGGTTATCGAAGATGTTCGTGGCCGTCAGGGTGAGAGTGGCCT
>JAUXEE010000039.1 GCA_030618065.1 Gemmatimonadota bacterium | reverse complement strand
GCCGGCCGCAACCTCATCCAGTTTCAGTAACGGGTCCGGCATTTTCTCCGCTTCACGAAAACTGAAATGAAATGGCGAATCCACGTGCGCTGGTGCGACCGCGAGCACACCCTGCATCAGAGCCGACTCTGCCGTAACCCAACCGATCCTCGACGTGGCCCGGCGAGCTTCGGCCACCGCGGCCCGCCCCGTGTCGGGCGGCACCCCCGAAGTATCGGGTGGCACCCCCGAGGTGTCTGGTGGAACCGCCGAGGTATCGGGCGGCACCCTAGCCGTGTCTGGTGGCACCGCCGAGGTGTCCGGAACTACCGCCGCGGTGTCCGGTTCTACCGCCGCGGTGTCCGGCACCTCCACCGGCTCCGGTTCCGGCGGCTCCCAGGTGAATTCCGCCTCACCCCCGCCCCCTCGGAGATCGTTGATGTTTATCACGCCTGTGACCGTGAGCTGAAAGAGCTGGTCGGGAATCAGGGGCTCGGCGAGAAGGATGAAAAACTCCTGCTGGGGAAGAATGGGCGGAGGCTCCACCGCAACCCCCGGAGCGGGTTCCTCCCGGGGCTCCGGGGGAGCTATGCGCTCTCGGATTCGTTCCAGCATCGTCCCGACGGTGTCGGCGCCCAGGGTGTCCCCGGCCGTCTCCATCCCCGTGAGGATCTGGTCCAGAGAATCGGCCACGATCCCGAGGGAGTCCACCATGGCGATCCGTCGCTCTTCCGCCGCCACCGAGTCGGCCACGGCCCGGAGAGAGTCGACCTGCCTCGGCCAGATCAACCGGTCGATTTCCGGCCCCGGACCCTCATCCGAAACAATTTCAACCTGAACCTGGCCCAGCGAACTTTCCGCGTCCAGGAAGTCATCGAAGGCAAGGCGGACGAGAAGGGAATCCATGGCCTCCGCCCGCCTGAGTTCGGCGGGGGTAGTGTCCGACCTGAGTAGGCTCACTTCTCGGAGGAGGATGGTGTCTACCTTGGGAGGATGGAGTCCGAGGGATCCCTGGGCAGAACCCTGGAGTTCAGCGAAGCCCGGCTCCCCGTTTCGATTCACATCCTGAAAAAGGGAGATGCCATAGGATCCGGCCGGAAGGTACCGGAGAGCGAAAACGCCGGCTGAATCGGTGGTGGCCACGTAGACCGGCGGATCCTCCATTCCCTCTTCCCTGGCCTCCACTCTCACCCCTTCGATGGTCTCAGCCGTGATGCGGTCCCTCACCATTCCAGCGATTACGTTGGTTTCGTAGGCCGCTCCCGTTGAGAAAACCAGCTCGAACGGCCCATCCAGCGTGTTGTTGAAGAGGTCTTTCACCGTGGGCAGGACCCGGACGCGATAGACCAAATCGGGCTGAAAGCCCCCAATGACCTCGATCTCCAGCCCCGATCGGGTGTGTTTGACCCTGTGCTCGCCGGTGACCGGGGAGACGAGGACGGCGTTGTCCATGACCCCTCGGGTCGGCTTCTCGCTGATCCGCTCACTGAAGAAAATCTTCACCGGGTCACGAGTCGCCTCGACGAACTCGAAGGTGTCGGGCCAGGTGGAAACGATCATGGGTGGGATCAGGTCTCGGGGGCCTCCGGAGGGAGCGCCCGGCCGGGCACAAGCGCCGAAAAGAACCGCACCGGCGAAGAGGGCAGCGCCAAGCCAGGCCAGACCCACCTGGAACGATCTCATGATCCCCACCTACCTCGTTTCATCATTCGTCCCCCGGGATAGGCTCCTACAACCCCTCGAAGATTTTCAGTTTCTCCTGGAGTTTCTCCATTTGCTCCTGGAACGTAGCCTCTTTCTCCCTCTCCCGGGCCACTACTTCCTCCGGAGCCCGTTCCAGGAAGCTCCGGTTCTCCAACTTGCTCCGGACACCTTTGAGTTGGCCCGCAAGCCGCTGGATCTCCGCCGACAGCCGATCCCGTTCCTTCTCAAGATCGATGACCCCTTGGAGGGGAATGAAGAACTCCGTCCCATTCTTGAGGACGCCGTGGGCTCCGCCGGCGGGGGTTCCGACGCCATGGGCTCCGCCGGCGCCAGCCCCACCATCGGTCGGTCCCTCTCCGGCACCAGCAGCCACAGTGAGGGCACTCACTCGAGCTAAGCGCCGGATGGCCGGATTGTCCGAGGCCAGGGCCCCTTGAAAGGAAGTCGGCACCCCTGTGAGGGCCACCTCCACCTCGGCCCCCTCCGGCACTCCGTACTCCTTCCTCAACCGACGAATCTGGGTGATCAGCTCCTGGAGGGATTCCATCTGGGCCTCGGCCTCAGGGTCTTCCAGCGCCGGGGCCCGGGTCGGCCAGGGGGCCGAGATGAGGGACTCGGGCCGCTCCTGCCCTTCGGGCCAGGGGAGCTTCTGCCAAAGCTCCTCGGTTACGAAGGGGATCATGGGATGGAGGAGCCGGAGAATCCCGTCGAACACGGTGATGAGAGTTGTCCTGGCGGCCTGCTTACTGCCCTCTTCGGCGTCGTCCCGGAGCCTGGGCTTCACCAACTCCAGGTACCAGTCAGCCAGCTCCCCCCAGAAGAAGTGATAGGCCTTCTCAGCCACGTCATGGAGGCGGAATCTCTCCAGCTCCTGGGTAAGGCTCTCCGTGGTTCCTGAAAGGCGGGATAGGATCCATCGATCCGAGAGCTCCAGATCCTCCTCCACCTCCGAGAGGGGCCTGATGGGATCGTCCCCCACGGTCATGAGGGTGAACCGGCCGGCGTTCCAAACCTTGTTGGCGAAGTTCCGCCCTGGGCCGAAGGAAGCATCCAGGTCGTCCGGATCCAGGTGGATATCCGTCCCCACCGCCGCCGCCGAGATCACGGTGAAGCGGAGGGCATCGGCCCCGAACCGGTCGACGACCTCCAATGGATCGATGCCGTTCCCCAGGGACTTGGACATCTTCCGGCCCTGGGCGTCCCTCACGGTGGCGTGGAGATAGACCGTCTTGAAGGGAGCCTCTCCCATGAACTCGTACCCGGCCATGACCATCCGGGCCACCCAGAAGAAGAGGATTTCCGGTGCCGTGGAGAGGACATGACCCGGGTAGAAAGCCTTCAAGTCCTCGGTGTTTTCAGGCCAGCCGAAAATGGAGAAGGGCCAGAGCCAGGAGGAAAACCAGGTGTCGAGAACGTCCGGGTCCTGCTCCAGAGCCTCGCTCCCGCAGGCCGTGCAGGCAGAGGGATCCTCACGGGCCACGATGGTCTCGCCACAGGCCTGGCAATACCAGACGGGAATCCGGTGCCCCCACCAGAGCTGCCGGGAGATGCACCAATCCCGGATGTTCTCCATCCAGTGTTCGTAGACCTTCTTCCATCGTCCCGGAACGAAGGTGACGGTTCCGTCCAGGGAGGCTTGCAGCGCCGGCTCGGCCAGGGGCTTCATCTTCACGAACCACTGCTCGCTCAGTCGAGGCTCCACCACGGTGTCGCACCGGTAGCACCGTGGGATGCTGTGGGTATGAGGGTCATCCCCTCCGAAAAGCCCCTGATCTTCGAAAGCCTGGACCACGGCCTCCCTGGCGTCGAACCGATCCATCCCCTGGAAGGCCTCGGGGGCGTTCTCCCCCATGGAGGCCTCGGGGGTCATGACGTCCAGAAGGGGGACCCCACTCCGCTGGGCCATCTCGAAGTCGTTGGGATCGTGGGCCGGAGTGACCTTCACCATCCCTGTGCCGAATTCTCGGTCCACGTAGTCGTCGGCGATGATGGGAATCCTGCGACCGGTGAGGGGGAGTTCCACCTCCCCGCCGATGAGCGCAATGTAGCGCTCGTCCGCCGGGTTCACGGCCACGGCCGTGTCCCCCAGCATGGTCTCGGGCCGGGTGGTGGACACCGTCAGGTACCAGCGACCGTCGGAGAGCTGCCCCAAAGCACTCTGGCTGATGCCCCCCCCGCCCGCCTCAGCGTCGGCCCCGGGCCCCCCTTCACCAGCGCCGTCTTCCTCCGCTCCAGCTCCACCGGCCTTCGCCTTCGCCCCAGCCTCGGCTCGCGCCTTCGCTTCGGTCGCAGCCTTCGCTTCGGTCGCCATCTTCGCGGCCGCCGCAGCCTCGTACAGCTCCGGCGCCAGCGGATACCGGAGATGATAGAGGCGACCCTCCACCTCGTTTCCTTCGGCCTCCTCGTTGGAGAGCGCGGTGAGGCAACGAGGACACCAATTGATGATGTACTCGCCCCGATAGATCAGCCCCTTCTCGTAGAGGCGGACGAAGACCTCCCGGACGGCCTTACTGAGCCCCGGATCCAGGGTGAAGCGGGTCCGGTCCCAGTCACAGGTGCAGCCCATGGCCTTGAGCTGGTCCAGGATGGCGCCACCCGTCTCCCTCACGAACTCCCATGTCCGCTCCACGAAGGCCTCCCGGCCCAGGTCTCCCCGGGATTTTCCTTCCTCAGCCAGGAGTCGCTCCACCACGTTCTGCGTGGCGATGCCGGCGTGGTCCGTTCCCGGAGCCCAAAGAGAGGCCAGACCCTGCATCCTCCGCCACCGAATGAGGACGTCCTGGATGGTGTTGTTCAGCCCGTGCCCCATGTGGAGGACTGCCGTCACGTTGGGGGGAGGGATGACGATGACGAAGGGATCCCGGCCCTCCCCCAGGACCGCGGAGGGCAGCACGGTGAACTCGCCCTTCTCCATCCACTCGGAATAGAGGCGGGCCTCGATGGCCTTGGGATCTAGCCGGGGAGCCAGCTCAGTGGCCACAATCTCTCCAGTGTCGGCCGAATCGGCGTAACGCTTCAGGAAACGGGTCCGCTCCTCCCGGTGTCCTCCCGGAAAGAGCGGAGAATTGTAAAGATGACTCGAAGCCCCTGGGGACGTCAATTTGGCGTCGCTGGGCCTACCCCCCGGCGCCGCTAGGGGACTCCGCCGCCGACGCCTGTGGTATCCGGTTTTCGCTCTGCGTTCATTCGTTCCCGGATGGCCTTGTCCCGCTCTTTCCAGCTCCGGAGTAACTCCCCGGTGGCGGCCCCTCGTTCGATCTCATCCCAAGCCCACATCCGGTCCTCGCCCCGTTCCCGTTGCCAGGCTGACATGCCGAAGCCGAAGGGCAGCGGTAGGGTCAGATCTCCGAGATGGATTTTCCCCGGGGAAACACCCCACTTCTTTCCCTCTTCGTCGGTATAGGTCCAGTCCGTGGCCCTCCGGGCCAGCTCCGCTGCCAGAGCTGCCGAATCGTTCATGATCTCCAGCTTTGCAATGAGCTGGAGTCTCATCAGTTCCTCCCGCGAGAGGGCGATCCGTTCCGGATCCACAGGAGCCCAGAAGCGGAGATCCCCGGCTTTTGGGCGAATCCTCTCGGCGGCCGTGAGCCCTGGAGGCCCCTCGGCGGGTCGGTCCGGTCCCGGGGGAGCCACGATACCCGTGGGGCGAACATCGATGGGAATCACGGGGACTTCCGGTTCGGGCACCACTTCAGGAGGAGGGATTTCCGGCTCCTCGTCCGCCGGAAGCTCGAGGAGATTCACCAGCTCCGTCCCACGGGGAACCTGGCTCTGGGTGTAGCCTCCGAATTCCAGATCGACTCGGGGAATGCCGGAGAAGAAGCTGGGATAGAGGGCGATGGCCAGAAGGTGAAGAAGGGCGCTGATCCCCAGGGAAATCCGAAACGCGCCGCGATACCGGTTCCGAGGATGAAGATGGTCCGGCGGAGAAAACTCCGGAGATTCGGTTGGGGAGGCACGGCCGTTCATTGTGTCAGTACTAACCCCCCCTTCCCAGGCCGGTTCCCGAGAAACCGGGCGACGAACCCTACGGACGAACCCTATGGTAGAAGCCGCCCCAACCGTGAAGCGGCCAGGCGCAGGCGCTCCTCCGACGTGGTGAGGGCCATCCGGAAGAACCCCTCACCACCCTTCCCCATGGCGCTGCCGGGAAGAACGATCACACCCTCTTGCTCCAGGGCGCGCCTGCAGAAATCCATGGACGCCTCACGGGTTGGGACGGGGACCCAGAGGTACATGGTTGCCTTCGGGACCCGAACGTCGAAGCCCTCCGCTTCCAGGCCTTCCACCGCGGCGTCCCTCCGCCGGCGGAAAGTCTCGATGTTGGACGGTACCCACTCGTCCCAGGACCGAAGGGCAGCTGCGCACGCGGCCTGGATCCCCAGGAAGGCCCCTGTGTCCATGAAACTCTTCACCTTCGCCAGGACCCCTACGAGAGCTGCGTCCCCAGCGACCCACCCCATGCGCCAACCCGTCATGTTGAACGTCTTCGAAAAGGAGTGGAACTCAAGGCTCACTTCCCGCCCCCCTTCGATCTCCAGGATGCTCGGAGGCCTGTATCCGTCAAAGGCCACTTCGCTGTAGGCGTTATCGTAGACCAGGAGCAGGTCGTGGGCATGGCAGAATTCCACGGCCTCCTTCAGGTACTCCCGCGGGGCCAGAGCCGTGGTGGGATTGTTGGGATAGTTCAGGTATAGAAGTTTAGACCGGGACACGTCGTCCGGCGCAAGCTCCTCCAACGGGATCAGGAAGTCGTTCTCGGGCCTCAGCGGAACCAGGATGGGGTCTCCCCCGGCCAGCCAGACCCCACCCTTGTACGGCTGATAACCGGGGTCCGGAATGAGAGCCGCGTCTCCCGGATTCAAGAAGCCGAAGGGGAGATGGGCGATGCCGTCCTTGGACCCGATGAGAGGAAGGATCTCCTTCTCCGGGTCCACATCCACCCCGAAGCGCTTCTTCATCCACACTGCCACCTCGTGCCGGAAGGCCGCCAGCCCCAGGTTGAAGGGGTACCGGGACATGGCCGGATCCTCCACGGCATCCTGGAGGCCTTTCACCGCAGCCGGAGGAGGAGCCAGATCAGCGTCTCCGGCGCTGAGGTCGATGACATCCACCCCTTCCGCCGCCAAACGCCGGCGTGTCTCGGGAATCCCCGCCAGGGGATAGGGGGGAAGGGCTTTGTAGCGGTCGCTGGTTTCGGGGTGCATGATCTACCTCTCCGGTCCCAAGATCACGGGGTTGGTCAGGGTGGCCAGGCCGGGAAGCTCCACCTCCACCACGTCTCCGTGGGCCAGAGGGCCCACGCCCTCCGGGGTGCCTGTGGCAAGAAGATCCCCCGGCTCCAGCGTCATGATTCGGGAGACGTACGAGATGAGGAAGGGGATGGAGAAGACCATTTGACTCAGGCTTCCCCTTTGCCGCTCCTGGCCATTCACCCGGGTAACCACCGAAAGCCGGTCCATGTCCACGTCCAGCACGGGTACCATCTCCCCCATGGGACAAAAGGTGTCGAAGCCCTTGGCCCGGCTCCACTGGATGTCTTTCCGCTGGAGTTCCCGGGCCGTGACATCGTTCACCGGCCCGATCCCCTCCACGAAGGCCAGGGCATCCGCTTCCGAGACGTGGGAGGCTCGACGACCCATGAGGACACCGATCTCACCCTCGTAGTCGACCCGCCCTGCTGCGGGGGGAAGGACGATGGGCTCTCCCACCTGGATCAGAGCCGATGGAGGCTTCAGGAAAAGAAGGGGCTCGGCGGGGACTTCGTTCCCCAACTCGGCGGCATGGGCAACGTAATTCCGTCCGACACAGACGATCTTCGAGGGGCGTGGCAGGGAGGCGGTCCCCATGGGGAAATCGTCAGTCTTCCACAGGACGGGTATGGAACCATGTCCCAAGGAGGGCGCCGACACCGGCGATCCCCAGTAGCGTTCCGATGACAGCCCACCAGAGCCCCAAATCCGAGTTCCCGACAGACCAATTCAGCGTAGAAGTCGTGAACGCCAGCCCCGAGAGGAGTGCGTAGAAGACGCCGATGACGATTCCGATGATGCGTTTCATGGTGGTCAAGGAGCCTCTGCGGAAATGGGGCGAGCCGCGTTGCGCGCGCCACGGGGCCAGATGCAAGGCGGGACTCCGATGGCATAGCCATGCGTTACGTCGAGGAGCCCCAACGAAGCAGGTGGCCCCGTGCCGCCGCAACCCGAAGGGCACAGGGGTCTTGCGGCGCCATACGGCGTCAGAACTCCTCCCCGATGCTTCAGCATCGCATTCGTCGTCCTTCCTTGTCTGGCATCCGCAACTCCCCTGTGCGCGGCCGCACCCCACTTCCGCAGAGGCTCCTTAATCTACTGGGGAGCGTAGAACTCCTCCAGCCCACGGCGAAGGTCCACCCAAATCCCTTTGATCAGGGGAGCCTGGGGCAGGGACTGGCGGAGATAGGGGCCGTAACGCCGGGTAAGAAGCCGGTCGTCCAGGACCAGGACGGCTCCCCGGTCGTCCCGGGTCCGAATGAGGCGCCCGAAGCCCTGTTTCAGCCTCAGGGCAGCCTCGGGAAGGGTGTATCGCCAGAAAGGATCCTCGCCTCGGGCTTCGATGGCCTCCATGCGGGCTGCGATGATGGGCTCCGTCGGAACCTGGAAGGGCAGCTTCTGGAGGATGAGGCATCGCAGGGGATCTCCGGGCACGTCCACCCCCTCCCAGAAAGACGATGTGCCAAGGAGGATACCCCTGCCCGAGTCCACAAAAGCCTGGAGAAGTCGGGCCCGGGGCATTTCCCCCTGGACGAAGAGGGGGCAGGAGGAGATCTCGCCCTCTTCCTCTTCCCTCTCGCGGAGCAACTCCGCCACCCGCCGGAGAGCCCTGTAGGAGGTAAAAAGGACGAAAATCCCTCCACCGATCATCCGAGCCATATCGAGGACCACCCCAGCCGTTTCCTCCTGAAAACGGTCCCCGGGCTCCTGAGGCCCCGCCAGGTCCGTTGGAACGGCCAGAAGGCTCTGAGTGGGGAAATCGAAGGGGGAGGATACCACCGATTCCTCCACATTCAGCCCGCTCCCCTCTTCTTCCAGAACCGACTCCTCCAACCCGAGCCGGGCCCTGAGGTAGTCGAACCCTGCCCGGGTCGTAAGAGTGGCGGAGGTCAGAATGCTGGTCTCCAGCCTCCCGAAGAGGTCCTCCCGGAGAAGAGGACCTACCTCGATGGGGGCCGCCGCCATGGCCAGGTTCCAACCGGGGCTCCTCCCCCGGAGCTCCAACCACCGAACCAGGGTGGACTCATCGTCCCCCGGGTCCAGGACCCGCTGCACACCCTGTGCGGAGAGATCCAGCCGGTTCTGAGTGCTGAACAGATCCAGAGATCGCCCCTCCAGGACCTCGGCCCACTTCTCGTCTTCCTGAAGGCGGATGCGGAGTTCTCCCACTTCCCGACCCAGGCGCCGCAGGGCGAAAATGAGCGCGTCCATAGCCTCCCTGACCCGGACTCTCCCCCTGGGCTCCACTCCATCCGCCCCCCCCAGCCGCACCGTTTGCGTATCCCCCTCCCTCAGGACCCCAGAGAGGGAATCCAAGAAGGGATCGAGTCGCTCCCGAGCCTCATCCAAGGCCGGGCGGACCCTCTCTTCGATCCGGTCCTGAAGCTCCTGGGACGACCCCCGTTCCGAATCGGCGGCCAACTGCTCCCGGAGATCGGTCAGAACCCCCTTTCCCCGACGTTCCAGGCGGGCAAGAAGCCTGAAAAGGCCACGACGGGTCACCTCTACCCCCAGATGGTCCGTAGCGGCCTCCTCGGCGTTGTGGGCCTCATCCAGAATGAGGTGACGGTAGGGCGGGAGGACGGCTGCCTGGGTGTAGTTGTTGGTCACCCTTCTCACGGCCAGATCGGTGAAGAGGAGGTGGTGGTTCACCACCAGGATTTCGGCGGAGGCGGCCTGCCTCCTGGCCCGCTGGAAGAAGCAGTCCTGGAAGTGTGGGCATCGGGTCTTCAGGCAGATGTCGGAGTCGCTCTGGACCTCCTCCCAGACTTCCTCCGAGGGCGGAGCGGAGAGGTCCGAGAGAGAACCGTCTTCCGTACTCTCGATCCACTCGAGGATGCCCTGAAGTTCTCCACTCCGATCCGTATCGAAGAGAGTCGGGCCGGTAGCAGTCGCTAGATGGGCTCGACGGATGGAAACGTAGTTTCCTCGCCCCTTCACCAGAGACCACCGGAGATCTTCCCCCAGAGTCTTC
>JAUXEE010000194.1 GCA_030618065.1 Gemmatimonadota bacterium | reverse complement strand
GAGCGTCCCCTTCGCCGCCAAGAACCTGGACGACCTCTTGGCGTCGGGGCTGCCCACCCCTCTTCCCGAGTTGGAATCGGTCTACCGGAGAATCGTGGACCGGTGGGCTCGAGACGACTCCGGCGCCGAACCCTCGAGCAGCCTCACCCTGTCGGTCCAGAGTTTTTCCTTTAGAAAAGGGTACCCGAAGGACTCGGAAGGTCACGGGGGAGGGCACGTTTTTGATTGCAGGGGCCTACCGAATCCTGGCCGTCTCCGCGAGTACGCGGATCTGACCGGAAAGGACGATCCCGTCATCGACTTCCTGGAAGGGACTCCCCAAGTCCAGGAGTTCTGGGAGAACGTCAGAGGGATGGTGGACATGCATGTAGAAGACTACCTCTCCCGAGGATTCTCCGACCTCGCCGTTTCATTTGGATGCACCGGAGGCCAACACCGGTCCGTCTTTTTAGCCGGGAAGTTGGCCGCTCACCTCCGGCTCAGCTTCCCACAGGTCAAAGTTCAACTCAGCCATCGGGAGATTTGATGGAGGGGATGATCCTGGCCGCCGGGGCAGGGACGCGCCTCGGCTCCATCACGGAGGAGCTCCCCAAGGCCATGGTCCAGGTCGGAGGCAAGCCTCTGCTGGAATGGGTCGTGGAGAGCATGGCCAGGGCGGGCGTCACTCGAATCATCATCAACACCCACCACCACGAGGCGTCGATCAGGGCTTTTGTTCAAGAGTCCGGGCTCTCGGGGGTCAGTTTCGTTCTTTCCCCGGAAGTTGATGGCCCCTACGAAACCGGTGGCGGCCTCCTGCGAGCCGCTCCCCTTTTTCGGGAGAAGTGTCCATTCCTCCTCCATAACGTAGACGTGCTCTCCACCATCCCGCTCGAGGGCCTGGTGGGTCGACACGTGGAGGCCGATGAGGGCGGGGGGGGCCGCCTCATGGCCTCGGTGGCGGTCCAACGGAGAGACGCCCGACGCCAACTGCTCTTCGACGACCTGGGGCTCATGGGGTGGGAAAACCGGGGAAGCGACCGGGCCCCGGACGGAAGGGTCCAGGTCCGTGATCCGGTTGGGGAGGTATGCCGACGCTCCTTCACAGGGATCCACGTGGTGGACCCGGCCCTTTTCGGGCTGAGCGATAGAAGGGGAAGCTTCTCCATCATTACCCTCTACCTGGACTTGGCCGCGGCGGGATGGGTCATCAACCCCATCGATGTTTCTGATGAGGAGTGGTTCGACATCGGGACTCCTGAGCGGTTGGAAGAAGCCCGGGCCCGGTTTTCTTATTGAAGGGCTGTCCTGGGCCAAACCCGGCTGATGCCAAAGAGAGCGCAGGCCGATACCACTAGAGGGAGGATGCTCCCGTACTGAGGTCCGAAAAGGGCCTCCAGGACGCCTGCCCCCCCTTCCCCGACCAGGGCCTGGAGCAAAACCCCACCCCGAACCTCACCCAACAGGGCCGTGAATCCCCCCAACATAACAGCCCAAAGAGCCCCGGTGGTCGTGACCCCCAGGCGATCCCGCCAAAAGCTCGCCAACGTCGGGAGAGCTATACCTCCCACGAACACGGTGTAGGCCAGGAGGAGAGAGGCGATGATCCCCTGCTGAAAGGTGGCGATGCCCCAAGCCAGGAGTCCCAAGGCGACTACGAAGGCTCTCGTCAGGCGCAGTTGGCCCGTTTTTTCGAGGCCGAGGAGAGGGCTCACGACGTTCAGGGAGAGAATCGTGGAGGCGGAAATGAGGGTGGTGTCCGCCGAGGACATGATGGCCCCCAATACGCCCACCACGATCAACCCCTTGAGGCCGACTGGCGCCAGGCTCGTGAGGGCAGCAGGCAGAGCCGCCTCAGGGGAGAGCCCGGGGAAGAGGGAGTGAATCAGGAGACCAAGGGTGGCCAGGAGAAAGGAGAGAGGGATCACGACCAGGGCCGCCAGGAGGGAGGCGTTCCGGGCCGACGACTCGCTTCGGGCACAGAGGACCCGGGAATAGATGTCGGGCCCCACCAGGTAGGGCATTCCGACGATGAGAGGATAAAACACCAGGAGCTGGTACCATCCAAAACCCGGTGAAGTGGGAAAGCTCAGGTGGCCGGAGGGAACTCCGGCTAAAAGCCCACCACCCTGAAGTCCAGCCCGAAGGACCAGGAACAACGTCGCCAATAGGCCACCGACGAAAAGGAGAATCTGCCAGGAGTCGGTCCTGATAACCGACATCTGTCCGCCCCAAAGCGTGTAGAGGACGAAAATCACCGTCACAGCGCCCAGCGCCCCGCTGAAGCCGATGGAAAACACGCTCCCCAGGAGGAGGGCGCCGGCCACAATCTGGGCAGCAATCACACCACACCAGGCCAACACGATGATTCCGGCACCGGCCAGAGAGACCTTTCTGCCATAGGCTCGATGGAGGATGTCGGGAAGAGTGTAAACCTCCAGCCGCCTGACCCTTGCCGCCAGAAGGAGAGAAAAGGGGACCAGGGCCAGCCCACCGATGAGAGACCACCAGGCCCCGGTGAGCCCCCTGGAGTAGCCGAGCCCGATGATCCCCATCGTGGAGGAGGCTCCGAAAATGGTGGCCACCAGAGAGGCTGAAACCGGGAGGGTGCCGTAGCGACGGGCTGCCACCCAGTACGAGTCGGGAGCCCCTCGCCGGGCCCGCCATCCGACTCCGAGCATGAGGGCGAAATACCCACCTACGATGAGAAGATCGATCATTTGGCCTTTCGCCCCGGGAAAGAGCACAACTGGCGAAGAATCGCCCCGACAAGCGAGGCCCAGAAGAGCATAACCAAGGATGGCTCAGCACGCATTGCTCCCAGGTGGGGGAGGGACTAGTCTTCAGCTTTCCTTGCCCCGAAGTGGGGGTGGCGTTCATGGCGGTCTACACCGATAACCCTGAGTTTGCGGCAACCTTCCTACCCCCGGAGGTCGCAGGGCAGCTTGCGCCAATCGAAAGCCTGGACCCAGGGTTGGACCCTCTCCTCACCGGAGTATTCGGCGGGAGCGGAGGCCTTCTTTCCGCCTCCGGAGGTGAGCCCTCCTGGCCGCACCTTCTCCTTTCGGAGGTCTCTCACGGTTCCCAGTACGATCAGCTCATCGATCTGGCTCGGAGTGATGCCGGCCTTCCGGGTGGCGTCGCCTGCCTCGCCGGGTCGGGATCTGGCTTTCACGGATTCAAGGGCCGATCATGGGCAGCCGTCCCTGGAAACATCCATCTGGCCGTTCACCTGGCCCCATGCCGGCAGATCGACCGCTTCGAGGTTGCCTTCACAATCCTGGCAGCCCTTTCAGTCGTGGACGCTTTGAACCAGATTGCCCTGCTGGAGGGGAAAGCCAGAATCAAATGGGTGAACGACATTCTTCTGGACGACGCGAAAGTGGGTGGGATTCTGGCCTACACTCAGAGCCAGGGGAAAACCGTTACATCCGCAGTTCTGGGAATCGGAGTCAATGTGGAGACTACTCCCGAGGTGGAGCCAACCCCCTTCGTGCCCCGGGTATCCTCGGTGCGGGACTTCCTGCCATCGAGCAATCCGGACGCCCGGAGGATGACCTTTGGGAGTTTGCTCGGAGCCTTGCACGACAACTACCGGATCCTGCTGCGGGATGGGGTTTCACCCCTCCTGGAGCGTTACCGAGAGCACTCCATGGTGGTTGGAGAGGAGGTGACCATTTGCACGGAAAGTTCCGACCGGCCCTTGCAGATTGTCACCCAAGGCCGTGTCTTAGGACTCGGCGAGAAGCTGGAACTCATTATGGAAGGCCGGTCCAACCCCATCACGGGAGGCAGGCTCGCCCTGGGAGGGGTGACGGATTCCTCGAAATAGCCGCAATCCGCAACGGAGAACAGAATGAACCCACCAGATCTACTGGTCATCAGCCTTTCGGCATTCGTAGCGGTGTTTTTACTCCTGAGCTTTCTTGCCCTCGTGATGCGCCTCCTTCTTGTGGCGTATCCGGAGAAAGCCGGGGGCATTGATCCCGCGACCATCGCCGCCCTGACCGCGGCGACGGCCTATGCCTTCCCTGGAACCAAAGTCACCAAAGTCGAGGAGATACGATGATCTTCGCTGAGAAACCCAAGAAAATCAGGGTGATGTTCACCCCTTTCCGTGACGGGCTGCAGAGCAGCTTCGGCGGAAAGGTCCGCTTGAACGACTTCCTAGGCGCGGTGGAGCTCTCCGCCGAAGCCGGGATCCGTCACTTCGAGTTCGGAGGAGGCGCCCGCTTCCAAGCTCCCCTCTTCTACCTGGGAGAGAACCCCTTCGAATGCATGCGGAAGTTCAAGGAAGCGGCGGGCCCGGGTGCGGACCTCCAGATCCTGACCCGCTCCGTGTCCGGCGTGACCCTTACCACCCAGTCGCCTGAGGGGCTCGCCCTCCAGGCCAAAATGATGGCCGAAGCCGGGACCACGTGGGACCGGAACTTCGACTACATGAACGACGTCAGGAATCTGATCAACACCGGTAAGCCCATCGTGGACGCCGGGATGCACCACCAGTGCGTCATCGCCCTCATGGGACTCCCCTTCGAATCCGACAAGGTCCATACTCCCGAGTTCTACGTGAACATCGGGCGGGGGATTCTGGAGGGCGACGTCCAGGTCGACTCCATCGCCCTGAAGGACGCCAGTGGCACCACCGATCCCATGACCATCTACAAGACGGCCGTGGAGATGAAGAAACTCATGCCGCCGGAGATGCCGCTCTGGATGCACACTCACGATACAGCGTCGACGGCGGTATCCTGCTACCAGGCCGCCATTCACGGTGGATGTGACGGGGTGGACCTCTCGGTCCGGCCCATGGCCAGCGGCACCGTTCAACCCGACGCCCGCTCCCTGGCTCACGCCCTGAAGGGGACCGGCTACACGTTGGACATCGATGTGTCGAAGATGGCCGATGTGGAGAAGATGACCACCGATCTCATGAAGGACTACGCCTTCAACCCCACCACCACGTCGGCAGACGCCCGGGTTCT
>JAUXEE010000260.1 GCA_030618065.1 Gemmatimonadota bacterium | reverse complement strand
TGGGTGGGAGTAGCCTGAGATGCGCAATACCGATCTTGCCAGAGATTACATCCACCGGGCCGGGGTCCGACTCCAGGCGCTCGACGTTCTCTTCGAGGCCGAGAGCTGGGCCGACGTGGTCAGGGAGTCCCAGGAGATCGTGGAGCTGACCCTGAAGGCTCTCCTCAGGACGTGCGGAATCGATCCGCCACGCATTCATGACGTGTCAGAGGTGTTGCTCTCTGAGAGGGAGCGCCTTCCCGAGGACGTGGAAAAGGAGTTGGAGACGCTCACCGAGATTTCCAGGGACCTTCGGCGAGACCGGGAGCTTGCCTTCTACGGTGCCGAGGACCTCACACCGTCGGGGTTCTATTCCCGGAAGGATGCAGAAAAGGCCCGGTCAAATGCCCTGCTCACCGTAGAGTTGGTGAGACCTCACATCGACGGCGGATCTGACTAGAGGCGTCCATGACGTATTGCCTTTTCGCATCCGACCTGCACGGTCACCCAAGTCGATATGAAAAACTTCTCCAAGCCATCCTGGAGGAGGAGCCAGCAGGGGTATTCCTGGGGGGAGATCTTCTCCCCTCCGGCTTGGGTTCTCTGCTGACGGGAGAGGGCCGATACCGGAACTTCCTGACCGACTACCTCGTACCCCGCTTCAAAGATTTGAAATCAGGGATGGGCCCTGAGTACCCCGACGTATTCCTCATTCTCGGCAATGACGATCCACGTATTGAGGAAGGCGCCTTTCGGGAGGTGGCCGACGAAGGGCTTTGGCACTACGCGCATAACAGCGAAAGGTCCTTTCGCGGCTTTCGGATCTTCGGCTACTCCTATGTGCCGCCCACCCCCTTCCAACTGAAGGATTGGGAACGCTACGACGTCTCCCGCTACGTACCTCCGGGATCGGTCTCTCCCGAGAAGGGCATACGAACCGTGGAAGTATCCACGCATGAGGCCCGGTATTCGACCATAAAGGAGGACTTGGAGATCCTCGCTGGAGAGGGAGAGTTGGATGCCGCGGTGATCCTCTTTCACACTCCTCCTCACGAAACGACTCTCGATCGAGCGGCCCTGGATGGGAGAAGCGTGGATCACGTTCCCCTCGACCTCCATGTGGGCAGTATCGCGGTGCGGCGCTTTATCGAGCTTCGGCAACCCCTGATCACCCTTCACGGGCATATCCACGAATCACCCCGGCTGACCGGTTCCTGGAAGGACCGGCTTGGCCGAACCCACCTATTCTCCGCGGCACACGACGGACCCGAGCTGGCCCTGGTGCGTATCGACCTGGAGTCGCCAGAGCATGCGACACGGATCCTCGTATGAACCCCTATCCCATCAGGCTTCTAGGCTTTGGCTGGGGGCTTCTCCATCAAGCGAAGCGGCCTGGCGGCGTCCGTCACAGCGTCGATCTTCACCGCATAGCTGCTCTCTTCATCGATGTCCTTGTCTGTAATGAGGTGAACGTCCAATAGGCCATCGGACCGATAGCCGGTTCGAAGGAAGTTCATCTGAGCCAGGGAAAGGCTCCACCCCTCTAGCCACATGAAGAGCTTTTGGCGCTGTTCCTCCTCACCCCTGAAGTGGACGATGAGGTCGATATCGCTCCCCGAGCCCGCAGTGGCGTTCTTGGTGCTGCCGAAGACCCACATCCCTACGACCCCGAAACGGTCCGGGTCGAGGAGAGAGGCGATCCGTTCGGCCATGTCCAGTCGCCAACGCCACTGTTCCTCGGCGGGAACGTCGGGCACTTCCTGCCAGACCCGGGCTTTCCCTGATGGCGTACGAGTCTGATCATGAAGATCGGGCGAGCTAAGGACTCCCACCGCCTCGTCCAGTTCGGAGTTCATCAGGATTCGGAGGATCTTCCCGTCCGTAACCTCCAGTACGTCGATAACCCTGACCGTCTCCTCCAGATGGGCGAACTCGGGCAGGAGGCTCGTTAGGAGATTCCGGCTCCGCCGAAAAAAGCTCTCCTTGAAGGCGTTCTCCGGTTCGTCCGGGTAAAGAGGTAGATAGCGGATCTCGGCTTCGACCAGGTCCTGGAAGAAGTGTGTGCCGAAGGACAGATCCGGCACATAGCCATCCTTTTGGCGCGCCATCTCCACCAGAACGGAGGTGTTGTTGATATCCGCGTAGGTGACGCTCACGCCCAGGCGGATATCCCCCCGGCTGCCCCATCTCCCAGGCCCCATCAGAATGAACTGCCGCCTGGGCAGAAGCTTATTCAGGCGGCTCACAGCCCTTCCCACATCCTGAAGCTGGGTCAGGTCCGGAAGGTCCGCGTAGCTGTCCGGATCGATGTAGACGATATGGGTGACGTCAGGGACCCGGCCGTTGGAAACGAATCGGTGAGCCGAAAAGAGCACCTTGTCCTTGGGCAGATTTCGGGGAATCGGCGCGGGCCCGCCACCCTGGGAGTAACTCTGGGGGCGACACTGGAGGAGGTAGAAGTGATCCCCGTCAGAGGCGAACTCGATATCCACCGGAGTCCCCAATTGCGCGCTGAGCACCTCCAGGAGCGTAGCCATCTGACGAACAAATGGGGTGCTGGAGACCAGACCCTCGAATGTGACCACCGCCTCCTCTTGGCTGAAGTCGATAGCCAGCCCCGAGGGACGCCGGATCCCATCGTGATCCACCATGGAAACGAGGCGCCTCACCATGGGGAGGTCGTTGCCGTGTTCCCGAAGGAATTCGTCCACCTGCACAGTCTCGAAGGCGCATGTCTCCAGATTGATCAGGTCGATCTTTTGGGGAGAGTAGCGGACGACCTCGTCCGTGGTCGTGTTTACTCTGAGACCCGGCTGGCCCGGAGCGATAAGGATCGGGAAGTCATCGCTCAGACGATCCACGGCCCGGGTCCCCAGGCCCGGAACCAACCGCACCAATCCATCCTCCCGCTTGATGCGCGGGGACCACCGGAATTCGTTCGCACTGACGGCAACTCCGGAAAAGGCCGGAAGGAAGTACTTCCCAACCCTGGTTCCCACCACCTGTTGGATCATCACTCCCATTTCCTCGTGGACATCCAAGAGGCCCCGCTCCGAGCGGTATTCGATGGGGTCCGGGCCGAAGACTGAGGCGTACACCTCCGCGACGGCATCCTGAAGGGCGTCGAGCCGTTCCTTCTTGGTGCCCTGATTGGCCAGGAAGAGGCTCTTGTACTTCCCTGAAAAGGCCGATCCCGTCTGGTCCTCCAGGAGGCTGGAGCTGCGAACGATGAGGGGCCGATCTCCGAGGTCGTCCAGGGCCACGGATAAGCCCTTCACCAACTCCGGGGGGAATGACGAACTCTTGAAGACCTGGACGACATGAGGATACTGCTGGCGAATCTGGTCGATCTCCATGTACTTCCGCTCGTAGACCTCCTCCTGGTCGTTGTGGAAGATGAAGGAGAGGATTCCATCGGAAGTGATGTACCAGGTTCGGGGCACCCTCACGTCCCTGAGTACCTCGTGATCACTCGCGGCCTTCCTCAAAATCTTTCGGGCCAGGAAGAGGCCCGCCCCTTTTCCACCCAGCTTTCCGTGGCTATTCCGAGTGAAAATCAGACGTTGGCTCAACTCATGGAAGTCATCTACCGTTACGAAACTCTTGGCGATATTGATGTAGTCGATCTTATCCGTGAGATACCGTCTCAGTAATGGGACCCGCAGCATCATCTGGGCGGATTCGGACAGATCTGACTCTCCCAGTCCGGATTTTTGGAAACGGCTGAGGGCTTCGCCGATTTCCGCCAAAGAGGAGCCCTGCCGCTCCAGCATATAAACGAGGGCGCCGAGCTTGTCTTCGTTGATCCAGGACTCCAACAACCCCAGGATCTCCTCCTCGGAACAGTTGACCGCGGCAATCCGGAAGACCTCGTCGGTGGGTGTCCTGGCATGCTCCGGGGTAACCCTGGCCATCGGCTGGTTGTTCTCCCCATTGCTGTCTTCCTTGGCCCCGGGGAGACGCCGCGGCAAAAGCTTCTCCGCCTCTCCCACACCCCGCCAACCGAGGTGGTTAAGCATCTTGCGTGTAACGCGCTCCAGGAGAACCGGGTCGGTGCGCTTGAGGAATCCGAT
>JAUXEE010000087.1 GCA_030618065.1 Gemmatimonadota bacterium | reverse complement strand
CCTGACGGGATACGGCAGGCCAGCGAGGGGGCGATTCTCAACGCCAACTATCTGGGCAGCAAGCTCGAGAAACATTATCCCATTCTTTATCGCGGAGAAAAGGGAAGGGTCGCCCATGAGTTCATCCTGGACCTCCGCCCCGTCCGGAAAGACTCCGGAGTGACGGACGAGGACGTGGCCAAGCGCCTCATGGACTACGGGTTCCACTCTCCGACACAGTCCTTCCCTGTCCACGGAACCCTCATGGTAGAGCCCACGGAGAGCGAGTCCAAGTATGAGTTGGACCGTTTCTGCGCAGCCATGGCCACCATTCGAGCCGAGATCGCGGAGGTGGAGAAGGGGATCGCCGATGCCGAGGACAACCTCCTCAAAAATGCCCCGCACACCTCGGCCATGATAGCCGGGGACCGGTGGGAACATCCCTATTCCAGGGAACGGGCGGTCTTCCCCGCCCCCTGGACGAAGGAGAGCAAGTTCTGGCCGCCGGTTCGACGGGTGAACAATGCCCATGGAGACCGGAATCTGGTATGCGCCTGCCCCCCTCTGGAGGCGTATTCGGAAGAGAAGGAGTAGAGGACTCAGACAGGCTCCCTAGCCTCAAAAGAGAAGGAGGTCTCCATGGCCAAGCTACACTACCACGGCCACTCCACCTTCACCCTCACCACCGATGACGGAACCAGGATCATCATCGATCCCTGGTTCGATGAGAATCCTGTCAGCGATATGAAGGCCGACGAGATCGAGGAGGTGGACTTCATTTTCTGCACCCACGGCCACTTTGATCACTTCGCTGACGCCATTCCTCTGGCCAAACGGACCGGGGCAACGCTCGTCTCCACCTTCGAAATCGTGAGTTTCGCCCAGAGTCAGGGCGTGGAGAACGCCCATCCCCTTCATATCGGTGGCGGCTTCAACTTCCCCTTCGGATACGTGAAGATGACACCCGCCCTCCATGGAGGACAGGTAGCCGGGGACGACCAGGGGGCCTTCACCACGGTTCCCGGGGGGTTCTGGATGGAGTTGGGTGGAAAAACCCTCTACCACGCTGGAGACACGGCCCTCCTCACGGACATGACGCTCCTGAAAGGAACGGTCGACGTGGCCCTCCTCCCCATCGGGGACAATTTCACCATGGGGCCGGTGGATGCCGCGAGAGCGGTTGAATTCATCGAGCCGGGGGTGGTCATCCCCATCCACTACAACACCTTCGATATGATCGCCCAGGATCCTGAGGTTTTCCGGGGACTGGTGGGTTTGAAAGCCGCCGTTGAAATCCTCCAGCCAGGAGACACTTACGACTTCTGAGGATCGGGTGGCGGAGGCCCCTGGTTCTCTTGGACAGAGCACCCTTCGGTGGCGAGTGCTGAGGGATCCGCCCCTTCCTGGTGCTGTCAACATGGCCCGGGACCATGGACTGGCTCTCTCTCTTCAGCCTCGGGCAGGGGTCCTCCGCCTGTATCGATGGGGTCATCCTACCGTCTCCTTCGGCCGAAACGAGCCTTCCGAAGGACTCTACTCGGAAGAAGGGGCTGAGAAGGAGGGGGTGTCTTTCGTCCGGCGTCCCACCGGGGGCCGTGCTGTCCTCCACCATCAGGAGCTTACCTACGCTCTTGTCTTTCCTTTGGGAGCCTTCGGAGGACTCAGGGAGGCTTATCGCCTGGTCAACGAGGGGCTCCGGGCCGGGCTTCGGCGGTTGGGCGCCGTCGTCGAAGTGGCCGTTTCCATGGGGCCGAGCCTTCCTCCCGACGCTGGAGCCTGTTTCCGCCATCCGGCGGAGGGCGAGGTGACCGCCTTGGGGCGGAAGCTCATCGGAAGCGCTCAGGTGCGGATCGGGGAGAGCATCCTCCAACACGGGTCCATCATCCTGGACGGAGACCAGGACCTGTTACGGCGGCTTCGGGCCGACGACGAGCCGATGCCTCCTCCTGCAACGCTGAAATCCCTCCTGGGGGTGGTTCCTGAGCTGGACGTGCTTGGCTTCTCCCTCCAACAGGGCCTTGCCGAAACCTTGGGCGGATCCTGGGCGGAAGATGGATACCGATCCGACGAGAAGATGGCGGCGGAGAAGCTTGAGGCCCACTATGAAGACTCGGGCTGGACCTGGCGTTTTTGAGCCAAGGAGTAGTTGATATGAGGCGATCTCTTTCTCTCCTCTCCCTCGTCGCTCTGTCGATAACCGCTTGCGTTGGTGAGTCCGGTGATGGACCCGGCGCGGGCCTCGGGGACACCTTCTGCGGTCCGGCCTTGGCCAGAGTGGACTCCTTCATGGCAACCTTCGCAGGAGAGGAGCCGACGGGGGGACGGTATGGAGGGATGGTAGTCGTGGGGACGGTGGCGGACATGCATGGGATGAGCCCGAGGGCCGCGGGGGATGTGGGGTCGGCCCAGCACCAGCAGTTCGTGAACCTCATGACGCTGATCGAGGCTGATGAGAGTTTCGATCCGATGCCCTACCTGGCCACCTCCTGGGAGGTTTCGGAGGATCGGACGGAGCTTACCTTCCGACTGAGAGAGGACGTCTACTGGCATGACGGAGAGCTCACCACAGCCCAGGATGTGGCCTTCACCTACCTCACGGTTATCAACCCGGCGAGTGAGTATCCGAACCCAGGGTTTTTCCAGCACTATCTCCCTGGGGAAGAAGGGGTGGAGGTGGTGGACTCCTTTACCGTCAAGTTCCACTTCCAGCCTCACGCCGACATCCTCGAGAGCTGGCGGGGACTGGCCATCCTGCCCCACCACCTCCTGGGGGACGTTCCGACCGAGGAACTCTCCACCCATCCATACGGAGCGGTCTGTCCAGTCGGGAACGGTCCCTTCCGCTTCGTCTCCCGCGCTCCCGGGGAGTCCTGGACCTTCCAAGCCAATCCGGCGTTCCCGGAGGCGTTGGGGGGACGGCCCTATCTGGATCGGTATGTCTATAGAGTCATCCCCACTCAAACGACCCTCCTGGCGGAGCTGATTACGAAGGGTGTGGATGTCTATGTGCAGATGCTCCCGAACCATGCGGCCACCGCCCGGGAGGAGACAGGCCTGACGGTTTTGAGCTTTCCGTACCCAGCCATCTTCTTCGTAGCTTGGAATAGCCGGGTCCCGGAGCTTTCCGACGTGCGGGTTCGGCGGGCCCTCACGCTCGGGACCAACAGGAGACAGATCATCGAGGGGGTGCAGGGAGGTGAGGCGGTCTTATTGAACTCAGGAGTCCCGCCGGTGCATTGGGCCTTCGATCCCTCCCTTGGGGATTCCTTACCCTATGATCCGGAGCAGGCTCGCAGCCTTCTGATAGCTGCGGGTTGGGTGGACCGGGACGAAGATGGAATTCGGGAAAATCTCGACGGGGAGCCCCTCGTGATCGAACTGATCTACAACCAGAACCGGGAAAGGCAGCAGGTCGGGGAGATCATGAGAGTGCAGCTCCGGGACATTGGTGTAGAGCTTCGACCCCGGGTGATGGAGTTCGGTGCATACATGTCTCAGATCACATCAGAGGAGAGGGATTTCGAAGGGGCCTTCGTCACATTCGAGACCGGATTCCGACTGGATGACCGCGACCTCTTCCACTCGGATGCCGTGGATGGGCTCTGGGCGTTCGCCGGGATCATGGACCCGGAATTGGATCGATACCTGGACACGCTTCAACTTATCCCCGATCGGGTGGAAGCTCTCCCGGTGTGGCGGGCGTATCAGAACCGCCTCCTCCAGCTTCAACCATATACCTTTCTTTACTCAGCTCTTCGGAGAGATGGCGTGAACGAAAGGCTCCAGGATGTCGTGATGGATCCCCGGGGAGACTGGGCTACCATCCGACAATGGTGGATCGCACCCCAGGACCGAAAAACCCCCTGAGGGATAGGAAGGGATCTTGCTCTCCTTCTCTCTTCGCCGGACCCTGCTGGCCATACCCCTTCTTCTGGGCGTGGCCACCCTCGTCTTCTTCGTACTGAGCCTGGCTCCAGGGGACGCCGCGTCGATCTACCTCCGGCCGGGGATGACCCCGGAAACGCTGGAGCATATTCGTCGCAGCATGGGGCTGGACGATCCCCTTCTGATTCGGTATGGACGATGGCTTCTGGCCTTCCTTCAGGGTGATTTCGGCTACTCCCACTTCTACCAGATGCCCGTAAGGGATCGGATTCTGGCAGCTCTCCCCAACACTCTGATCCTCGCCTCCGGGGCTCTCTTTTTCGCTTTCCTCATCGGGATCTTGGTGGGGGTTCTCCAGGCGGTGAAGGAGGGCTCCTTCCTGGACTCGGTCCTCAGCGGTGTCACCCTCTTTTTCTATTCCATGCCCTCGTTCTGGTTGGCCCTCATGCTGATTCTCTTTTTCAGCTTGAGCGCCATGAAGCTGTGGAATTGGCCGTTCAGCTTTCCGGTTTCGGGAATCCAGAGCCCGGGAGCGGACCTCCTGGCTCCCTGGGACCAGTTCAGGGATCGTATCCATCATCTGGTCCTTCCTACCCTCACCCTGACTCTCATTCTGGCCGGAGGGGTCGCACGGTACGTCCGGACCAGCATGCTGGATGTCATTCGGCAGGATTACATCAGGACCGCCCGGGCCAAAGGGCTGCCGGAGACCAGGGTCATTATGAAGCATGGGCTCAGGAACGGGCTCATTCCCGTCGTGACGCTTTTCGGAGTCTACTTCCCCTTCCTTCTCAGTGGCACGGTCCTCATCGAGTACGTGTTCGCCTGGCCAGGGATGGGGCAACTCATGGTGGAGTCCATCCTCCGAAAGGATCTGCCCGTCGTATTGGCGGGGACCTTCCTTTTTGGGGGGATGGTGGTGTTGGGGAACCTCCTGGCAGATCTCCTCTATGGGGTCGTGGACCCGAGGATTCGGCAAAGCGATGGGTAGGCGTGCGGGGTTTCTGCTGCCGGGGCTGCCCCAGCTCCTTAGGGGAAGGGTGTTGGGGGGTGGCTTCGCCCTCTTCCTCTGGCTCGGGCTCCTGACTCTCGCCGTCACCCGGTTCGACAGGGTGAGAGGCGCTCTCCTGGGTGATCTGGACGATTGGATCGCCCTCCTCACCCTGGCCATGGTGTTGGGGGGGGTGTGGTTGTGGTCTTTCCGGGCGGGTAGGCGGAGCATGGTCACGGGGCGGGGCAGTGGGGAGGGATCACCGGGGGCTCTCGGGCAGGGTTGGCGGGCCTTCCGGAGAAACCGGATGGCTCTCCTGGGACTGGGGACAATCTGCCTGTTCTACCTGGCCATGCTCCTGACCCCCTTCCTCGCCCCTTTCGAGCCGGAATTCCGAGAGGCTTATGAGGTGGGAGGGGACATGACTCGGAGGTTGGCGGCTCCCTCGTCCGTGCATCTCATGGGAACGGACGAGTTCTCCCAGGACATCCTCTCCCGGATCCTGTACGGGTCCCGGATCTCTCTCACCATAGGGCTTCTCGCCGTGGGGATCAGCGTGACCTTGGGGACCTTCCTGGGGGCCATCGCCGGGTATTGGGGGGGGCTCGTAGACACGGCCATCATGCGGTTGGTGGATATGGTCATGGCCTTCCCCCGCCTCGTGCTCCTCATCGTCATCGTCGCCCTCTTTCCGACGACCATATTCATCGTGATCGTGGCCCTTGCTTTCACCCAATGGCCTTCCACGGCCCGGATGGTTCGGGGGGAAATCCTGGCTCTCAAGGAGCGGGAATTCTGTGAGGCCGCTCGGGCTCTGGGTTTTTCTCGAGGGCGCATTCTCTTCAGGCACCTCCTCCCCAACGCCTTGGGTCCATTGATCGTGGTGGCGACCCTCGGTATCGGGAACACCATCGTCCTCGAGGCGGGGCTTTCCTTCCTGGGCCTGGGAGTTCAGGCGGGCACGCCTTCCTGGGGCTCCATGGTGAGTGATGGCCGGGATTACCTCATGGACGCCTGGTGGGTCGCCACCTTCCCTGGCTTCGCCATCGTCCTGGCGGTCCTGGCCTTCAATCTGGTGGGAGACGGGCTCCGAGATGCCCTCGATCCTCGGCAGAGCGAGGGGGCGAGACGGTGAGCCTTCTGGAGATCCAAAAGCTCCGAACACACATCCGAACGGCTGGGGACGATGCCAGGGCCGTGGACGGTGTCGACCTGTTGTTGGAAGAGGGGGAGTCGGTCGGCCTGGTGGGAGAGTCGGGTTCGGGGAAGACCTTGCTTGCTCTCTCGATCCTGGGACTTCTGCCCGAGGGAGGTGGGGCCATCCTTCCCGGAAGCTCCATCCGGTTCCGGGGCGAGGAGTTGGTGGGAATGGGCGGGAAGCGACTCCGGGAAATTCGGGGAGGGGAGGTGGCCATGATCTTCCAGGAGCCCATGACCTCCCTGAACCCGGTCTTTTCCGTGGGCAACCAAATCCTCGAAGCGGTGGAGCTGCACCGGCCTCTGAACCGGGATGCCGCCAAGGAGGAGATGCTCCGTCTCCTTGGAGAGGTCGGGATTCCCGATCCCGAGGCCAGGGCGGGCGATTACCCTCATCAGCTTTCCGGCGGCATGCGGCAAAGGGCCATGATCGCCATGGCCCTGGCCGGTGAGCCGAGCCTCCTGTTGGCGGACGAGCCCACCACCGCGCTGGACGTCACCGTCGAGGCCCAGATTCTCCAGCTCTTGAAGAGAGTTCAGGCCAGGATGGGGATGGGGCTCCTCCTCATCTCCCACGACCTGAACGTGGTGTCCAGAGTCTGCGACCGCATCCTGATTCTCTATGGAGGGAAGGTGGTGGAAGCTGGCCCGACCCAGAAGATCCTGGACGCCCCCATACATCCCTATACCCGAGGGCTCATGGGATCCCGCCTTTCCTTTGACGATCGAAGGCGCACGTTGAGGCCGATTCCCGGGGAGGTGCCGGAGGCCACCGACTGGCCACGGGGGTGCAGATTCCATCCCCGGTGCCCTGAGGTCATGGATCGTTGCCGGAGGGAGGAGCCTCGCCTGCTGCCTGGGACGGAGCGGAAGGGTGCGGTTGAGGTCCAGGGTGGTGCTCCGGGTGGTGGCCGGGATGTCCGATGCTGGCTTCTGGCCGGGGAGGAGGGGGGAGCGTGACGACCGGCCCAGAGGAGCTTCTTCTCTCGGTAAGAGAGCTGACGCATCACTTCGCCCCGAGAAAGGGGTGGAGGGCCGAGGCGAAAGGTCCAATCCAGGCCCTCCGGGGGGTGAGCTTCGACCTGAGGGAGGGTGAGTGCCTTGCCGTGGTGGGAGAGTCGGGATCGGGGAAGACGACGTTGGCCAGAAGCATCCTCCGATTGGTCCAACCCACCGGAGGTGAAGTCTTGTTCCGGGGTGTCGACGTCCTGGCCATGACCTCGGACGAGCTCCTGGCCTTTCGCCGAAAAGTTCAGGTCGTCTTCCAGGATCCCTTCGGCTCCCTGAACCCGAGGCTCCGGGCGGGACCCATGCTCGACGAAACTCTCAGGGTCCATGGGCACAGGGCATCCTCCGGGGCTCGGGAGGAGAGAGTGGTGGAGCTCCTGCAACTCGTGGGCCTCCACCCCACCCATGCGGGACGTTTTCCCCACGAATTCAGCGGTGGCCAGCGCCAACGCCTGG
>JAUXEE010000334.1 GCA_030618065.1 Gemmatimonadota bacterium | reverse complement strand
GTCATGGAAGACCTGATTTATCTGGATAACGCCGCCACCAGCTTTCCGAAGCCTGACGTGACCCACGATACGGCCCGCGACTTCTACAGGGAGAACGGGGTAAATCCGGGTCGGACGGGGTGCGACCTGGCCCTCAAGGCCGAGGAGATGATTCACGGGACCCGTAAGCTCCTCTCGGACTTTTTCAACCCGAGCCTGGCCGCGGCCGGGATCGAAAAGGACCCCAACCGTCTGGTGTTCACGCTGAACGCCACCATGAGCTTGAACCTTATTATCAATGGGGTGGTGGGATCCGGAGACCACATCGTGACGACGGCGCTGGAGCACAACTCGGTGATCCGCCCGGTGAATCACAGGGTGAAGGCTGGCGCCGAAGCGACTTTTGTTTCCCCCGATGCCGAGGGCTATCTCGATCCTGAGGACATTCGCAAAGCCATCAAGGCGAATACGACCCTCGTCATTCTGAACCATGGCTCCAACGTGAGCGGAGTGGTTCAGGACCTGAAGGCCATGGGGGCCGTGTGCAGGGAAGAAGGGGTGCCTCTGGCGGTGGACGCGGCTCAGACCGCCGGAGTCATTCCCATCGACATGAAGGCGCTCGGCATCAGCTTTCTGGCCTTTACCGGCCACAAGTCTCTGTTTGGCCCTTCCGGGTCCGGGGGACTCTGCGTAGCCGACGACGCCCACATCGAGGGGACGATCTATGGGGGGACGGGAGTCCGGAGTGCCCATCCCTACCACCTGGAGGAGTACCCTTACAGGCTCGAGGCAGGCACCCTCAACATGGCTGGGGTCGCTGGGCTGTCCGCCGGGGTCCGTTGGGTGAGGGAGAAGGGCGTCGAGAACATCCACGAACACGAGATGAAGCTTTTGGGCATGCTCCAGGAGGGGCTTAGTCAGATTCCCGGCGTCACCATCTACGGGACCCGGTCCCTTGAGAACCGGGTGCCGACCCTGTCCATGACGCTGGAAAACTACGATGCAGCGGACGTGGGGGCCTTCCTGGACGTCGACCATGACATCCTCACCCGGACAGGCCTGCACTGCGCGCCTCTCATTCACGAGCATTACGGTACGGCACCTCGGGGTACGGTCCGATTCTCCCCCGGGCCTTTCAACACGGAGGATCAGATCCTCAAAGCCCTCCAGGCCGTGGAGACGATTCAAGCCCAACGCCCTTCACACGCCTGGGTGGCTGGCGGCGTGGAGGCCGAAAGGGCGTTCCCGGACCGGCCCGAGGATTGGGATCTGCGGGACGGCTGCTGACCATTCCACACGGCGAATCATCGTGACTCCTTTCGATCAACTGAATACAGAGATGGTCTTCAAGGGTCTGGCCCGTTCCATCGGCGCCACGCCCCTTCTGGCCATCCGATGCGACTTCCGGGGACACTCCCGGACCGTCTACGCCAAGTCGGAGCAGTTGAACTTCACCGGCAGCATCAAAGATCGGATGGCCCTCCACGTTCTGCGAAAGGCCTATGAAGGCGGGACGATCCAGCCTGGCTACGGAATTGCGGAAGCCACCAGTGGGAATACGGGGATCTCCTTCTCGGCCATCGGCCGGGCGTTGGGGCATCCCGTAACCATTTTCATGCCGGATTGGATGAGTGAGGAGCGAAAGAGCCTCATCCGGAGCTTCGGGGCCTCCATCGTTCCGGTGACCCTGGAAGAGGGCGGCTTCGTGGGAGGCATTGAGAAGGCCGATGAGATGGCGGAGCGAGAGGGGAATGTCTTCCTCCCCCATCAATTCTCGAACCTGGCCAATTGCGAGGCCCACGAACAATCCACCGGGCCGGAGATCTGGTACCAGCTCAAAGCAAGAGAGTTGAAAGCGGGTGCTTTCATAGCGGGGGTCCGCACGGGGGGCACGGTCATGGGGGCAGGCCAGTTCCTTCGCTCGAAGGACCCTTCGGTCCGGGTGCACCCTCTCGAACCCAAGGAGTCTCCTACTCTGAGCACAGGGTGCAAGGTCGGGAAGCACCGGATCCAGGGGATTTCCGACGAGTTCATCCCGGACATCCTGGATCTGAGCTCCCTGGACCCTGTGATTCAGGTCTCGGACGGGGATTCCATACTCATGGCCAGGGCCCTGGCCGCCCAGTTGGGCCTGGGGGTGGGCATCTCCTCGGGGGCGAATTTCCTGGGTGCTCTCCTGGTCCAGGAAGAACTCGGACCCGACGCGGTGGTGGCCACCGTCTTCCCCGATGACAACAAGAAATACCTGAGCACCGACCTCTTCGGGGACGAGCCCATCAGGGACGACTTTCTAACCCCCGAGGTCGAGCTGTTGAGCTACGGCACCCTTCGCCGCTCCTGCAGGACCTGCAGTGACTTCGATGAGTGCCGGCACTGGGTCGACGCCGGACTGGGTCCTGGGGACGCGTGATGGCGGGAATCCTGTAGGAATGGGGAGGGTCGTCTCCACCGACCGGGAAAGCCCACTGTTGACATACGAAACCCAGTTAGGTACATCCGAGGGGACATTCACCATCGGATGCTGATGAATCGGAAACCACCGTTGCAGCGTCTTTCGGCGCTGATGCTCGTCGCCGCTCTGCCGACGCTCAGTGGCATGCTCCCCATCCTCGACCTGATGGTGGGGGACGGGAAGGCTGCGATCGAGGCCGAGCATCACCCGGGCACTCACGGTTTCCCTCACAACCACCTCCTTTGCATCCAGCATGAAGCCAGCCAGTGGGTACCAGGGCATGACGCCCCGCC
>JAUXEE010000268.1 GCA_030618065.1 Gemmatimonadota bacterium | reverse complement strand
TAGATGCCCGAGGGCACGAGATTTCACCCTCGTTTCCCGGGTTCGCTGGTGATGGACCCTCGGGCCCACGTCAAAGCATACCCCCAACGGGGGGGGTGCATCAACCTTATCCCTTACCTTCCATCAGACCGTTCTTGGCCCGATAGGTGAACTGTCCGATCGCCCCTAGGATAACCGGGCTCCTGGGACATTCCCAGTTGTGGATGAGACAAATCTGGCGGATCACCTCCCCGACCCTTAACGTGATTAACCCCCCCCATGGCCGCAGACGTCTATCCCGCAGCGGCCGCGTTAATGGATACCGCTGCCCACTATTGGAGAGCTGCCGGCAAAGTGGTCGATTAGAGCACTAATGCATGATAATATTGTGTTTAACAAAGGATAAACTTAGTTTACTGCATGGCAGATCTTGATTCGAAGGCCATTGAGGAGTTGCTGTCAGCCGTGGGGGCTCATCTCGCCGAAGAAGGTGACTCGGCGGGCATCGTGGTAGTCGGAGGCAGCAGTATGGCCTTGAGGGGGTGGGTGGAGCGGACCACACAGGATGTTGACGTAATTGCCGGGGCGATCCGTGAGGGGGGGCAGTGGATCCTGCTGTCTCCGGATCCGCTTCCGGAGGCCCTTGTTGCGGCTAGTGGCAGGGTGGCCCGCGATTATGGACTACCTCAAGATTGGCTGAATACCACGATCGGAGCTCAGTGGAAACAGGGACTGCCCGGAGGCTTCACCGAGGAGCTCGAGTGGAGACGTTACGGTACCTTGGACGTGGGCTTCGTCGGCAGGCGATCCATAATTGCCCTGAAGCTTTTCGCGGCCGTTGACAGGGGACCCACAAGCGTCCACCTCCAGGACCTCTTGGCCTTGGCACCATCGGATTCGGAGCTCTACAGCGCCGCCGGTTGGGTCGAGACACAAGATGCCGCCGAGTCCTTTCCCCGCTTGGTAAGAGATGTGGTCGAATATGTTCGGGCATCCAGAAGACTTCCTCGAGAGCGTTAAAGCCTCTTCCGTCGAGGTCTGTTGGGCCCAGTGGGTGGGGCTGGGCTCCCCGGCGTCCACGACGGACGCCAGGAGGGCCCGGTCCATGATCGATCCGGAGGCCCTCTTGGCCTTCAGCCTTTACCTCTCCGTGGAGGAGCGACGACTCCAGGACATGGTCGCGTGGTGGGCGAGGGTCGGATCTTTCCTCACCAGTGTTCAGCGCTTTCGATCCGTGTCCGACCGATTCCCTGGGCAAGAAAGTACACGAAGCCTCAGAACCTTCGCTCGAATGGCCGTGGCTTCCGGAGACAAACGATGGGTTCGCCACGCTGGCGGCCTCTCGGACGGAGAAGGGGCGTTCGGAAAGGGTAGGGAGGCGCCGGTCCTCATAGAACCCTGCACCCTCTGGCTACGTCTGCGGGCCGGGCTGGGTGTAGGTGCGAAGGCGGACATCCTAGCCTTCCTCCTCGGCTCCGACGGCAAATGGGCCAGCGCGAGCACCATCTCCTTCGCCACCCACTACAGTAACGTGACCATCCGAAAGGCGGCGAATGATATGGCCATGGCACGATTGATACGGCAGACAGAAGGCCGTCCAACGGAGTACCGTGCTCCCGCGGGGCCGTGGTGGGACCTGCTCCAGCCCGATCCGAGGTCGAAGCGAAACGCCTCCTCATCCCACCCCCCGGGCTGGCGGTTTTGGTCTGAGATGTTCGCATTTCTGGCGGGGGTCATGGAGTGGTCCCGCCTAGCGAGCCCGTCAGCAGGAACGAACCCCTACGTGCTGGCCTCAAAAGCGAGAGATCTGGTCGAAAGGCACCAAAGGGCCTTCACTCTTAGTGGTATTCGTACTCCGCCACCCGAGGCCTTCCCGGGGCGAAGAGCACCTGACGGCCTAGAGGAGACCGTGGAGATCGTATTGGACTGGATGAGGGAGGTGGTGTAGGGATTCACTGGAATCCGCGAAGAGTTGGATCTCCTGCCCGAACTCGATTCAGCTAACGGGGGCTATCGACCCACGGCCCCCCTCTTTCCCACTTCCTTGGGGTCCCGCTGGCTTTTCGGGCCTCCGCCAGGGCTGGCATGAGGAACTCTGCCAGGTGGGCCGTGATCTCCCCGAGGTCAGGAGCACCATGGATCCCGTTCTTCCCGAGGAAGGCTGTCCACTGTTTCTTCTTCGATTCGTTTACGAATTCGGTAGAAAATGCGGTGGGTGCGGTTTCCGGAATGGGGGTGGCGCGACGCTTGAAGGTAGCCCTGATGGCCTTCGCAAGGTGATCGCGATGGAACACGTGTGTTTCGGCCAGGAGGTGGAGGTCGTAGAAATCCTTCATCCGTGAGTTGGCGGTACCCAGGTGAACCATAGCTTGGAGCTTCTCCGAGACCACGGTCTCAGGCCGGTAAGCGCGGATTATTGGTGGGGGAAAGTCGAGGAGTGTCGGATATTCCATCCATTCGGGGGCAGGTTCCACAGCATCCCCGATTCCTACGTCCACCTGGATCCGGATGCGCCCGGAACCCAGGTGCCCCAAAAGATTGACGCGCTTTCCCCCGTAGGGGTCCTCTTCTCGGATGTCCGACACCCGAACCGAATCGGGGTCATAACCCACGCCATCGTCTTTCACGGGATGGCGGCAGATCTCGCGAAAAATAGAGAGGAGTGCTGCATCAGACAGCTCTCCGAGGCCAAGAAAGTCTGCATCCCGAGTGGGTCTGACCGTCTCGCCCAGCCAAGCCAGGAGAAGGAGGGCTCCTTTGAGGATAAAGCGCTCCGAATAAGGAGACATGGACAAGCGATAGAGGAAGCGCTCCACCCCGTAGCGGGTGAGAACCAGATTGGGATCCAGAGCCTTTCTTTTCGCATGTTGGATTAGTCGCGCATGGACGGAACCGGCTAGACCTTCGGTTCGATCCCTCATGCGACCGTGGCCTCCAGGTAGGGCTGCATCACGCGTTCTACCCGGCAGATTCTTCCGAAACGCGTGAGTTCCCCCACAGTGACCCGCCGACTGTGCCAGGCCTCTCGGAGGACCTCAAGAGCCACGTCAAGGCCGACCTTATTCCGATACTTGAAGAGGTCCGCCACCGACTTGGCGAGGGAGTACACTTTCACGGACACCCCTTCCACGTCGTGGATTTCGACTCCTGCCGAGAAGGCCTCTCCGCCGAACCTGAAAACCCGGAGGGGTGGCCACCGCATGGCGGGCTTTCGAGTGCGCCGTTCCACTGCGATCCAGACGGCAGCCGGAACCTGCGTTCCAACGCCGTGAAACGCGACTGCGGAAAGGAGGCAAATCACCGAATCCGGGGCTGCTCCGGCCACCAGGGCCAGGCCGTGATGCTCCGTCACGGGAGCACCCGGAAGCCTGTAGTGCCCTCGAGCTACCCGCTCCAACCTACGATCACCGACTAGCCGGGAGAGCACCTGGCTATGGATTCCGGCCCGTGCCGCTTCTCGTGCGGTGAGGGCACCCTGGCGGCGGGCCAATGTGAGGGCTCGTTTAGTTTGGGTTTCGTGTGTCATGTGTGAATATGTACACATTAGTGACTATGTGTCAACGTTTATGCACGTTCTCTCGATGGTACCGAGATGAGGCACGAAAGGGGGGCGGGCACAGTACCGTACACCCCCGGAACCGGGGAAGTCCATGTTGGTTTGGGACTGATCTGGCGGATCACCTCCGCAAACCGTAACCTGATTAACCCCCCCATGGCCGCCGACGCGTGTCCCGCAGCGGCCGCGTTACTGGTTTCCACGGCTCACTATTGGAGAGCTGCCGGCTATGTGGTGGGTGGCGGGTGTCGGATATGGGGCAAAGGGAAGAAAAGCCGGATTTGAAATGATGGAATCAGACCAGGATATCCGTGCCAAGCTCTGCTCGAACAACTCAACGAGATCGACCGGCGGATTCTCGGAGTGCCAGGCCGACCCCTAACCGAGAAAGAACGGATCGTCAGAATGGGGCTCTTCGGGGGAGCCTTTATCCTG
>JAUXEE010000251.1 GCA_030618065.1 Gemmatimonadota bacterium | reverse complement strand
CGAGGTCGTCTCCATCGACGCTCTGGCCCCCGACGAGGTCGTCTCCATCGACGCTCTGGCCCCCGACGAGGTCGTCTCCATCGACGCCTTGGCCCCCGACGAGGTCATCTCCATCGAGGCCCTTGCCCCTGAATATCCGCCTCATCCTGTCCCTGGAGGGGTTCCGGAGGGGGATGACTCGGGGGTGGATCCTACCATCGACGCTTTCGAGCGCTGGTTGGACGACCTCCAATGAAGATCGCAGTCGTACACGGCCCCAACCTCAGGCTTCTGGGTAGGAGGGAGCCCCACGTCTACGGCTCCGCTACGCTGGAAGAAATCAACGCTGCACTCCACTCCTTGGCGAAGGAGCTGGGGGTGGAGCTGGAGCTTTTCCAATCCAACCACGAGGGCGAGATTCTTGACTTCCTCGAAGGAGTCCAGCCTGTGGTCCAGGGGGTTCTCATCAACCCGGGGGGCCTCACCCACACAAGTGTCTCCTTGAGGGATGGGCTTTCGGGAATCGGACTTCCGGTGGTGGAGGTCCATCTCTCCAATCCGGCAGCTCGGGAAGCCTTCAGGCACCGCTCGTTCGTGGCTCCGATAGCCTTGGGAACGGTCGCTGGTTTCGGTGAGAACAGCTATCTTCTAGCGCTCCGGGGTCTGATGGCCCACCTCATCAACCCAACGACAGAGTCCTGAAAAGTGTATGGCGACGACATCTGATTTTCGAAATGGCCTGGTTCTGGAGATGGATGGCCAGCTCTGGACCATCGTCTATTTCCAGCATGTGAAGCCTGGAAAGGGCGGTGCCTTTGTCCGGACCAAGCTCAAGAAGGTTCTGACCGGTGCGGTGGTGGAAAAAACCTTCCGGGCTGGAGAGAAGGTGAAGGATGTGCGCCTGGAGCGACGGCCGGTAAGCTACTCGTACTCCGATGGGCACCTTTATCACTTCATGGATCAGGACACCTTCGAGATCATTCCCCTCTCGGATGAGATCATCGGGGAGGACCAGTTGAAGTACCTGAAGGAAAACATGAAGTGTGAGGGGCTGGTTCATGAGGGGAATGTCCTCAGTGTGGAGCTACCCTTCTTCGTGGAGTTGGAGGTTACGGAGACGGACCCTGGCGTGCGGGGAGATACAGCCCAAGGGGGGACCAAACCCGCTACGCTCGAGACGGGAGCGGTGATCCAGGTTCCTCTTTTCGTTGAGATTGGTGATGTCGTGAAAGTGGATAGACGGGAAGACAAATACCTCACGCGGGTGACCGGATGATCGATCTAGTATTCGTTGAAAGTCTGATCAGGGCTCTGGACGAGAGTAGCCTCGATAATCTGGAGTTGGAACGAGGGGGGACTCGAGTCCGCCTTTCCAAGAGTCCATCGGTACCTCTTTCGGTCGCTTCGGCCCAGGGGGTACTCCCGGCCGCTTCGATCATGCCGGTGGGCGCGCTGTCCCCCCTGGGAGCCGAATCGGTTTCGCCCGCGACGGACGGGGCGGCGGTCTCCTCCCAGAGTGAGGATGAGGGTGAATCCCTCGATGGCCTCCTGGAAGTTGTCTGCCCGATGGTAGGGACTTTCTACTCGGCCCCGAGTCCGGACTCGCCACCCTACGTGGAGGTGGGTCAGCGAGTGGGGAACGGGACCGTCCTCTGCATTATCGAAGCCATGAAGCTCATGAACGAGCTGGAGTCGGAGGTGGCGGGGACCATCGCCAAGATCATGGTAGAGAACGCCCAGCCGGTTGAATATGGGCAGGTGCTCTTCCTGGTTGATCCTTCCTGAGGATCCAATTCGGCAGATAGGTCGGCACAGCTTTGGGCCGCGTCCGAATCCTCTGTGGGGGCTCGGGCGCGCATGCAACGCGGCTCGCCCCACTTTCGCTGCAGCCTTCAATGAATCTCTTTCGGAGGCGGAAGGGTGTTCAAAAAACTACTAATTGCCAACAGGGGTGAGATCGCCCTGCGCATCATTCGGGCTTGCCATGAGCTCGGAATTCGGACCGTGGCTGTGTATTCGGAGGCGGACCGGGAATCTCTGCACGTCCGGTTTTCCGATGAGGAGGTTTGCATCGGCCCCCCCCCTGCATCCGCCAGCTACCTGGACATCAGGCGCATTATCTCCGCCGCGGAGATCACCGGAGCGGAGGCCATCCACCCTGGGTACGGATTCCTGGCTGAGAACGCGGAGTTCTCAGAGATTTGCCAGCGCTCCGAGCTGGCCTTCATCGGCCCGACGCCCGAGCAGATCAGGGCTATGGGGGATAAGGCCACGGCCCGGCGGACGATGATGGAGGTGGGTGTTCCTACGGTTCCCGGTAGCGAGGGAGAGATCGACGATCCTGAAGAGGCGATGAAGGTCGCCCTGGAGATCGGGTTTCCAGTGATGGTCAAGGCCTCGGCGGGAGGCGGTGGAAAAGGCATGCGGGTGGCACTGGATGCCGACAGCTTCGACAAGCTCCTCCGGCAAGCCCGAAACGAGGCGGAGGCCGCCTTCGGGAACCCCGGGGTGTACCTGGAGAAGTTCATCTCCCGCCCCAGGCACGTCGAGTTCCAGGTCTTCGGAGACCAAATGGGCCGTGTGGTCCATCTGGGTGAGCGGGACTGCACCATCCAGCGGCGTCACCAGAAGCTCATTGAAGAGGCTCCGTCTCCGGCCCTCACTCCGGAACTGAGAGCCGAAATGGGCGACTGCGCCGTCAAAGCGGCGAAAACCATCAACTACGTCGGCGCCGGGACGGTTGAGTTTCTTCTGGATGAGGCAGGGAAGTTCTACTTCATCGAGATGAACACCAGGATTCAGGTGGAGCACCCGGTAACCGAGGTCACAACCGGATTCGACCTCCTCAAGGAGCAGATTCGGGTGGCTGCCGGAGAACCCCTATCCTTCCCGGATGAACAGGTGACGCATCGGAGGCATGCCATCGAGTTTCGTATCAATGCTGAGAATCCGGAGCGGGACTTCGCTCCCTGCCCCGGCCAGATAACCGCTTTCCATGCTCCAGGTGGGCCAGGGGTCCGGATAGACACCCACGTGTACACCGGATACCACGTGCCTCCGCATTATGACTCCCTCCTGGCCAAGCTCATCATCAGCGGGAACACCCGGGAAGAAGCCATCGTCAGAGCCCAGCACTCCCTGGACAGCTTCGTCATCGAGGGGATTCCGACAACCATCGGCATCCTGGCCCGAATCACTCGAGATCCCCAATTCGTATCTGGAAAGGTGGACACGGGGTTCGTGGCTCGCTTTCTCGCGGCCGAAAAGGAGTCGGCATGACCATCGATGTCTTCTTTTCACCAGCAGTGGTCGACGAAGCCTCTGTGGAGGGCCGCCCGGCCGTCGTCATCGACGTGATCCGGGCCACGTCCACTCTGGTGGAAGCCCTGGCGAACGGTGCCAGGGCCATTATCCCGACCGTCTCCACCGAAGAAGCGGTGAGGTTGGCTTCGTCCCTGGGTAGAGAGGACACCTTCCTCTGTGGTGAGCGAAGAGGGCTGAAGGTAGAGGGCTTCGACTTGGGTAACTCCCCCGGCGAATTCACCGCCGAGGTAGTCGAGGGAAAACAGCTCGTCATGACCACCACCAACGGGACCCGGGCATTCGCAGCGGTGGAAGGCGCAGCCAGGGTTCTCGCAGCCTCTTTCATGAACCTGTCCGCCGTGGCTGAGGCCCTGGACGGAGTACCCAGCCTGGTCATCGCCTGCGCCGGGAGGGAAGACCGGTTCTCTCTTGACGACGCCCTCTGCGCCGGCATGCTTATCCAAAGCCTCCAGGAGGGCCGGGAAGAGGAAATGGAGTTGAACGATGCAGGTCGGGTGGCTGCAGACCTGGCCTCCAAGTATACGGTGGATGCTGAATTCCTCAGATCCACCGCCGCAGGAAGGGCTCTGATCGAAGTGGGCCTGGATGGCGACCTGGAGCTTTGTGCCTCCCTCGACCGCCACGCCCTGGTCCCCGAGATGCGAGAGCGAAGAATCAGCATCCCCTCTCAGGAGGGTCAGGCTCCCGGGTCCGCGGCCGGGACGTAAAGGGATTGGATAAACCGTGACCGGTTCCAGACCGAAGGGAAAAAGGAAGAGAAAGGGCAAGAAGAGGATCTTGAGTCAGGATCGGCAAGAGGAGATTCTGGCACTGGGGGTCCTGGCTGGGGCCTTTTT
>JAUXEE010000214.1 GCA_030618065.1 Gemmatimonadota bacterium | reverse complement strand
CCCTCTCCTCCAACCTGCCGCCCACTCCGGTTCACGATCTGGACGTTCACCCCAGGGACGGAGGGCTGGTCATCGGAACCCATGGTCGGAGTGTATTCGTGTTGGATCTGGCACCGGTTCGGGAGTGGCTCGGAGGAGAGAATGAAGGCAAGTAAGGCCGAGATGCCGGTGCTCCGGGACGGTTCTCCACCCCAGTACCCCAGCATTTTCAACGATGTTATCGGGCCCGTCATGCGAGGGCCCTCGAGCTCCCACTGCGCCGCCGCTGTCCGGATCGGAAGGCTGGCCCGGGATCTCATGGGTGGGGAGATGAGGGAGGTTCTGGTCGAGTTCCACCCCGACGGTTCGTTGGCCACGACCCATGAAAGCCAGGGGTCCGACATGGGCCTCTTCGGGGGGCTTTTGGGGTGGAAGGCGGAGGATGAGCGGCTGGTGGATTCGGCTGAAGCCATCCGGCAGGCCGGGATCGGCGTGGAGATCCGGATCACCGAATTCCCTGCGTTCCATCCGAACACCTACCGCATCACCTTGCGGAGCGAGGAGACCGAACACCGGATGATCGCCCTTTCCACGGGAGGCGGGATCATCCAGGTCGTGGAGATCGACGGCGTTCCCCTTTTCATGGCCGGTGATTTCCATGAGACGCTCGTC
Organism: Gemmatimonadota bacterium; assembly: GCA_030618065.1. GTDB lineage: Bacteria > Gemmatimonadota > Gemmatimonadetes > Longimicrobiales > Gaopeijiaceae > JABDNZ01. Next base: position 3,958 of record JAUXEE010000214.1, on the reverse strand, counting down.
TTCCTCCACGGGAATGGAGGAAGTAGAGGGAGTGACGGGTCTCTTCCTGGGCTGGAAAGTCTCCTGATACAGCTGACGGCGGAGGTGAAGGCCGACGAGATTCTCCTGCATCCGACCCCGGAAGGGGCCATCATTCAAATCAAAGCCGAGGATTTCCCGCCCCCCCAGTTTCTGCAGGAGCTCTGCTCCGAGTTCTCCGTTTCCGAAATCCGCACCCTATCTCCGACCCTTCCCATCCAATCCAGGAAGGCGATGGACGTCCCCTTCCTCACCGCTCTCGAGCTGCAGGCCTACAATCAGGGCCGGGAGTTGCAGCTCTGCGAGCTGGCTGTTCATTACGAAAGCGCCCGGGGAGGGATTTCCGAGGACGAGGTCCTGGAGCGGATGGAGGAGATCCTCCGGATCATGGAGGGGTCCATCGAGGAGGGGCTGGCCGGGACCGAGTACGGCGACCGGATTCTCCAAGCCCAGACCGGGTTCTTCCAGGAGCATCTGGAAGCGGGGAAGCTCCTGGACGCGGGGATGCTCAATCGGATCATCCTCTATGTGTCGGCCCTGATGGAGGTGAAGAGTTCCATGGGGGTCATCGTGGCGGCGCCCACCGCCGGTTCATGCGGGGCCCTTCCCGGCGCAGTCGTGGGAGCGGGGCATGTCCTGGGACTCTCCACCGAGGACATGGCCCGGGCCATGCTCGCAGGGGGGATCATCGGGGTGTTCATCGCTGCCCGCTCCACCTTTGCCGCCGAGGTTTGTGGGTGCCAGGCCGAGTGTGGGGCCGGGTCGGGGATGGCGGCCGCCGCTCTGGTCACACTGGTCGGGGGATCGACGGAGCAGGCTCTGGGGGGTGCTTCCATGGCTCTTCAGAACACCCTTGGGATGATCTGCGATCCGGTGGCCAATCGGGTCGAGGTTCCCTGCCTGGGTCGGAATGTACTGGCGGCCAGCAATGCTCTGGCGTGCGCCAACATGGCGCTGGCCGGGTTCGACCCGGTCGTCCCCCTGGACGAAGTCATCGAGACCATGGATGAGGTTGGGAAAAGTCTTCCTCACCAACTTCGGTGTACGGCCCTGGGAGGACTGTCGATGACGAAAACCTCCAAAGCCATCGAGGAGAGGCTGAGGGGGTCGGGCTAGGGAAGGGTTTCCTCACCCCAGGAAGGGGAGCCCAGCCATTCTGCATGCCCCCCGCCGAAAACCGGCAGGAAAGAGATCCTTGAGTTCCTCCAAGGTCAGGTCGTTCGCGGAACAAGCCTCGAAAACCGGAGGAATCAATCGGTTCACCACGTAGTAGTCCCGAAGGTATCTCACCACCTGAAGGTGCCTCTCGGTAGGAGAGGATGGTGGATCCAACTGCCCCATGAGTGTCTCGATGAAGTCCTCGTCCCATGTCTCGAAATCCTTCAGGAATCCTAGCTGGGTCAGGTCGTAACGTGGCTTCAGAGGAGCCCACGTCTCATAGGTGAGCCAGTAGTTGGTTTCGTACATGAACCGGTAGTTGATGCCCGCGATCTTGCACGCTCCGCGGTGGTAGCCCGTGGGGAAAAGGGACCGGAGCTCCGAAAGCCGCATGGCGTTGTCGCCGCATGCCAAAACCACGACAGGGACGGTGTCCTCTTCCAGGAACTTATGCCTGAGATAGCGAATGATCTGCCAGTGGCGGTCGGTCAGTCCGGTAGTGATTCCGACCATCTTCGCCATGCCCTCGGCGAAAGATCGGGTCCACTGGTCAGGCGGGTCGAGAAACCCGTAGTCGTCCAGGTCGTAGCTTTGCCCTTTGAAAGTCACCCTGCTCATGGATAGCTCCCTCTTTCCGGTTTCTTAGGATGCTCCGCACAAGTGGGGAGCATCCTTAAGCCACATCCCGGGGTGCGTTGGCTTCGACTCGAGCCACCTGGGCCGCGAGCCTCTCGACTTCATCAGCGGTAAAGGGTGCTGGAACGGTTTGAACCGGAAGGTCTTCGAAGTGCTCTTCGTGGTCTTTTCTACAAGCCACCACTACGCGAGCGGCCGGGATGCGTTCGTCCTGTAGAATGGATTCGGGGAGGGTGCCGGTCCTGACCTCGGCGAGGTCACTGTCCATGAGGACCAGGGCAGGGCTGAAGGTGGAAACGATGGCAGATCCCTCGTACCCAGACCGGGCGAAGCGCATGGAGATCCGCTCCGGGTCGGCCTGCACTTCCAGTCGCCGGATCAAGCCCTCGTCTCTGGTGATGATCAGGATTTCCGTGGCCAGCCCCTGGCAGGCCCGGTAGTAGGGACAGGTCCGGCAATCGTGTCTGCAGAAGTGGAGCCGATGCCCCGATTCCTCACCCAATTTCGCCAGTCTATAGCAATTCTCAGCCCTGGCCAGGTACACAAGACAGTTCTCACAGGCCTCTCGAGGGGATCCGGAGTGGCCGAAGTACTCCCAACAGCGGAGTGGTCCGGGTTCCCCGACTTCGCCCATTGGGGAAGTCCCCTCTTCAACGGACGGGGCCTCCATAGCCCACTCTTGGCAGGCCTCCCGGGGGATCCGGAAGTGCCCCCCGGGGGTTCGGGTCGCCGGGAGCTTCCCTTTCTTGATCCATTTCAAAACCGCGTCTCGGGTGACGCCACAGAGTCGGGCCACTTCACCTGTGCTGAGGAGATCCGGCCTTTTTGAGTCCATGCACGGTTTTTTCCGTTTGATGGGTTTAAACGCGGAAAAGCACTACAATCGAAAATCCATAAACCCAAGACCGATGTCAAGAGCCTTCAACGATTTATTGTATTTCTCCATTCAACTAGGTTGACAGTCAGGATCTTCGCTCGTATTTTCTCGAATATGGATTCGGATGGTTGATGGAACCCATAAAACCCTCACCGCTGAATCGTATGAGCGACGAAACCCGCACATGGCTCACCACCGGGCAGGCAGCCCGGATGTGTGCTGTCACTCCGGCCACGGTTCTGAATTGGATCAGAGCCGGCCGATTGGAGGGGATCCGGACCCCTGGCGGCCACTACCGGGTCAAGGTCGAGAAGCTCCGACCCCTTCTCGGTCAGCAGCAAACCTCCAACCTGAAGATGGAGCGCCCCACCGGAGAGACTCCCTTGCGGTGTTGGGAGTACCTGAGCGACGAGGGGGCCATTCGGGAAGAGTGCCTGGCCTGTGTGGTATACCGGGTCCGGGCTTCCTTCTGTTTTCAAATCGCCACTCTTGGAATTGACAGCAGCCACGCCCGGCGGTTCTGTCCCACCTCTTGTGACGACTGCGCCTACTACCGGCGTGTCGCCGGGCTTCCCACCAACGTCCTCATCGTCTCGTCCGATTCGGAGCTCCGGGAGCGTCTGGAAGGCCATGCGGACGAGAGCATCGTCCTGCGGTTCGCCAGGAACGCCTACGAGGCCTCCGCGGCCGTCGAGACCTTCCTCCCTGCTTTCGCTGTGGTGGATCTGGAGACGACGGCGGCCCGGGAGAATGGCCTTCTGGAGAGCCTCTGCCAGGATCCTCGCTTGCCTGGCCTAAAGACCGTGGTGGCGGTCAACCGAGGGCGCTCCAAACGGAGGGGAAGTCTGAACGGAAGCTCCTTTGTTGCCGGACGAATCGAGAAACCCTTCGATCTCCAGGAGATCCAAGCGGTCATAAACAGCTTCCCGGTGGAGTGCGTCTGAAACCGGGCACTTTGATTCTGGGCCCATGTTCGAAAGGTGGAGATCGATGATCATGATGGAGAAACAGCCAGCCTACCGGGAGCCGGACCTGGGTCCCAACGGATTCCTGAAGACGATGTCCGACTGGGACCGGGCCGAAGCACGGCGACTGGCCATTGAGCACGACGTCGGCGAGCTCACCGACGATCACTGGAAGGTGATCGAATATGTCCAGACCTATTACCGGACCTACGGGTCAGGACCGCCGGTGGTGAAAGTCCATAAAGAGACGGGTCTGACCTCTTCGGACATTTGCCGACTCTTCCCCTGCGGAATGGTGAAGGGG
>JAUXEE010000186.1 GCA_030618065.1 Gemmatimonadota bacterium | reverse complement strand
TAGGATGCCTTGGCCCGTGCGTATTCCCCCTGGCGGAGGAAGAGCCACCCCAGGTGGTAAAGGCTGGTGGAGACCTCGATGTGGCCGGGCCCCAGGGCGGCCTCCCGAACCCGCAAAGACCTCTCCAGATTGATCCGAGCCGGCTCGAAGTCTCCCTGGTCCCGCTGAATCATCCCCAGAATCTGGACAGACGTTGCGGTCTCGCGGGAATCGGGCCCCAGGGCCTCTTCCCGGATTCCCACGGCCTCCTGGGCGAGAGGGAGGGCTTCTTCCAATCTCCCTTGGGCGCGAAAAAGCCAGGCCAGGCTGTGCAGGCTCGTGGCCACGTCGGGGTGTTCCTCTCCCAGGGCCCCACGCCGCACATCCAGACTTCGACGGAGAAGAGGCTCGGCATCTGCGTAGAGGCCGAGACTGGTGAAGACATTGCCCATGACGTCCATCAGACGACCTTGGAGCGTTGGTTGATTGGCCAGCTCGGTCTCGATGCGTTCCGCTCCGCGGTTCAGGATCTCCCTGGCCGTGATAGTGTCGCCCAGGGCTTCCGATGGAGTGTTCACCGCGAAGAGCTCCACCAGGAAGTCGGAGACCTGTTGGGCTGCTTCTGCCTCTGCTTCTGCCCGCCGCTCCGCCCGCTGGGCCCGGACCATCCCTGCCGTCGCCAAGGTGGCTCCCAATACCAGGGCTGCGGCCACTGCGGCTCCCGCCGCCACCCCAATCCGATGCCGCCGGATGAATTTCCCTGCCCTGTAGGCTGTGCTCGGCGCGTGGGCGAGAACGGGCTCGTTCCGAAGATGTCGCTCCAGATCCGAGGCCAGGCCGTTGGCCGTCTCGTACCGGCGGGTCCGGTCCTTCTCCATCGCCTTGAGGATGATCCAATCGAGATCGGATCTCAGCTCCTTCCTCAGGGCATCCGCCGTGGTCCGGCGGTACCGGGCAATGGTATCCTGCGTGTCCCCCAGGCCTGTCAGCTTGGTGCTGGGTCTCGGGACCTCCGTCTCCCGGATGGCGAGTCGGATAGCCAGCTCCGCCTTGGCCGCGAAGTCAAAGGGAAGGGTCCCCACCAACAGCTCAAAAAGCATCACTCCCAGGGAGTAGATGTCGGTCCTGGTATCCACATCCAGCTCCGTCATCTCGGCCTGCTCGGGGCTCATGTACTCCGGCGTTCCGATCATCTGCCCCACACGGGTCACCAGTGTCCGATCGGTGAGCTCACGGCCCAGGGCCTTGGCGATGCCGAAGTCGATGATCTTCACCACCGCCTCGTTTTCCTTTACCGCTACCAAGATGTTGGACGGCTTCAGGTCCCGGTGGATGACGCCCTTCTGATGGGCGTGCTGAACGGCGTGACACACGTCAGTGAAGAGGCGTAGGCGCTCATCCGTGTTGAGGCGGTGGGTGTCGCAGTACTCGGTTATGGACACACCCTGGACCAATTCCATGACGAAATACGGACGACCCGTTTCGGTGGCGCCCCCGTCATAGAAGCTGGCGATGTTGGGATGGTCCATGACGGCCAGGGCCTGGCGTTCCGCCTCCAGGCGGGCCAGGACCTGCTTGGTGTCCATGCCCAGCTTGATGACCTTCAGGGCCACCCGGCGGTGCACGGGCTCGGATTGCTCCGCCAGCCATACCTCGCCCATCCCACCCTCCCCCAGGAGATCCAGGAGCTTGTATGGCCCAATGTGATCGGGATGGTCTGGAGAATTTGAGGTCGGGTCGTCCATAGATCGTCCCCTCAGGCGCTTGCCCGGGTCCGTGGACCGACTGCTGGGTCAGAGAGATCGGATAATCTGATTTAGGATATGGATTGCAGATGGTCTGTGCCAGCTTTGGGTCATAGAGACGAACCTTTCCCTTCCTGAATGCGTATTGAGAAGAGCAACGACCAACGCTAGAGGAGGAACCATGACCGAAGAATTCAGCTCCGCTGAAGAGCAGGCCCCGGAAGAGGAGACCGAAGAGGTCAGCGGCCGGGAGCGGTACAAGGTGGTAGGTGAAAGGCTCCTTTCGAAGGTGAAGGAGCTCCTTCAGGAGGGGAACATTCGCCGAATCACCATCAAGAACGATGATGATAAAACCCTCATCGAGATCCCCCTGACCATCGGCGTGGTGGGCGCGGCCATCTTTCCTGTGTGGGCTGCCGTAGGCGCCATCGCCGCCCTGGTGACGGATTGCTCCATCGAAGTGGAGCGACATGATGAAAAGGAACGAAACGAATAGGGAAGGAAGCTGATCCGAACTGACGCCACTCGAGAGCGGTTCGACGGCGGCGCTCCAGAGGCGTCAGATGGGCGGGGGGAGATTGAACCCTCCGCCCATTCTTTTTGGTACGCCCGCATCTTTTTCATGCCGGAGGGGGTACCTCCTCTCGATTCCAATTGGACCCTCATCAGGTCATATTATCTGGTTCCCCAACAGCCTCATTCCGGGGAAGATCAGAGGAGAGAAGGCCCGTGCAGACGGCCCTACAGCTCTTGAACGTTTTGTTGCCGCTTGGATACCTTCTGGCGGCGCTGGCTTACCTTGTGGTGTTCATGGAATCGTCGGCGTGGGCGAAGACGTGGGCGACCCGTCTCACCGCTTCGGTGGCGGGGGCACATTTCCTCTACCTCCTCCTGGCCACCCTGGCCTTCAGGCACGTTCCGGTGGCCAATGCCTGGGAGGGCTTCACCTTCATCGCCTTCGCCATGGTGGTCGTGTACCTGGTCCTGGAGTGGCGTTGGAAGGACAAGGCCACCGGAGTGTTTCTTCTGGTTCCCGTGCTGTTCTTCCAGATCCTCTCCAGCGCCTTCGTCACACACACTCGCGAGGTCGATGAGATCCTCCGGTCCCCACTCTTCGCCGTCCATGTCACCTCTGCCCTCCTGGGGTACGTAGCCCTTTCCGTGGCGGCGGTCTACGGCGCCATGTATGCCTTGCTCTATCGGGAGCTGAAGAAGCATCGGGTGGGCCTGATCTTCCGGAGACTTCCCAACCTGGAAACGCTTTCCCGATTGAATATGGGAGCGGTCCTTTTCGGGTGGGTCGGCCTGACCCTGGCCATCCTTCTCGGGAGCCTCTGGGCGGGGGAGTTGACTTCGACGGGGTGGCTGGAGGGCACCTTCTACACGGATCCGAAGTTCCTTCTGACCCTGATCCTCTGGGTCCTCTATGGCCTCACGCTGGGAGGAAGGTATCTGTTCCGTTGGCCGAACCGGCATCTGGCGTATCTCTCCCTGGTGGCGTTCCTCCTCATGGTGAGCTCGTCCCTGGCCGTGAATCTCGTCCTTCGCTCCTTCCATCAGTTCTCATAGCGTCATGGAGCTAATCGTCCTGGGTGTGAGTCACAAAACGGCCTCGGCTCGGATTCGAGACGAGGTCCACCTGCATCCGGACGAAATGGGCGAGTTCTACTCCCGGCTCAAGGGGCATTGGGAGCTGATTCGGGAGGTGGCTGTTCTATCGACCTGTAATCGGACCGAGTTCTACGGCTTCGTGAAGGACCGGGCCGATGCGGATCAGGCTCTCCGTGAAGCCATCGACGAGCAAAAGGGGATCTCCCATCTGAGCAATGGGAAGTACACCTATTCCTGGGCCGGTCGGGAGACCGTGCGACACCTGTTCCGGGTGGCCTCCGGGTTGGACTCTCTCATGGTCGGCGAGTCCCAGATCCTTGGTCAGGTACGTGACGCTTTCGAGGTGGCCGATCGGCACAGGGCGACCGGAGCCCTCCTGACTCGTCTCTTCAACACCGCCGTACATGCGGGAAAGCGGGCCCGAACCGAGACGGAGATCGGGAAGGGCACGGTCTCGGTGGCCCATGCCGCCGTGGAGATGGCCCAGAAGATTCTCGATCGATTGGAGCGGTATTCGGTTCTGGTGATTGGAGCTGGGGAGACCGGGGCTCTGGTGGCCCGGCACTTCGCCGATAACCATCCGAAGGTCCTCACCGTCGTGAACCGGACCTTCGAGCGAGCCCGGGAATTGGCCGAAGATCTGGGCGGACGGGCACGGCCCTGGGAAGAGATGGACGGGGCTCTTGTGGATGCCCAGGTCATCGTGACGGCTACGGGAGCCCGAGAGCCCATCATCGACGCTGGTCGAATGGCCCGAGCGCTGAAACGGTCGAGCCGCGGTCCCAAGGTGGTGGTGGACATCTCCAATCCCCGGAACGTCCACCCGAATGTGGGTGAGCTGGATCGCTTGTTCCTCTACGACCTGGACGCGTTGGAGAGTATCGCGGACCAGAACCGGGCCCGGCGCAGGAGGGAGATCCCGAAGGTGGAGGGGATCGTCGTGGAGGAAGTGGATCGGTTCCTGGCCTGGTATGAGTCCTTGGATATGGTGCCGGTGATTCGGGCCCTTCGGGGACGGTTCCAGGAGATCGCCGACAAGGAGATGGAGCGGCAGGTCAAGAACTTCGACTCCGCGGACCGAGAGGCACTCAAGGAGTACACCCGGGCTCTCCTCAACAAGCTCCTGCACCAACCCACCACACGGATTCGGGGGGTGGAGCCGTCCAGTGCTCATGGCATCCACAAGCTGGTGGCCCTCCAGGAGCTCTTCGAGCTCGACGTGGAATCTTTCCAGAGGGGCGAGGATGGGGAGCCGGATGAGGACGAAGAGAAAAAAGGCACGTGAGCATCTTCCCTGATCGGATCCGAATCGGTACCCGGGAATCGGTCCTGGCCCAGTGGCAGGCCGAACATGTGGCTGCCGCCCTCAGGGCCATTCCAGGCGTTCCGGACCCGGAGTTGGTTCTCATAAGGACCGAAGGGGACAGGATTCAGGACGTCCCTCTATCGAAGGTTCAGGGGAAGGCCTTTTTCACGAAGGAGATCGAAGAGGCCCTCCTCCGGGGCCAGGTGGACGTAGCCGTTCACAGTCTGAAGGACTTGGCTACCGAGATACCCGCGGGGTTGACGCTGGGGGCGGTGATGGAACGGGAAGACCCTCGCGATGCTCTTCTCTTCTCGCCCTCTTCATTGGCCGACGGCTCTTTCCCGTCTCCTGCCGACTCATCTCACTCTCCTGCCGACTCGTCTCACTCTCCTGCCGACTCATCTCACGCCCCTGACGATCTTCCTTCGGGAGCCCGAGTGGGAACCAGCAGCCTCCGGCGCCGGGCCCTCCTGGCCCGATGGCGCCCGGACCTCGAGCTGGCCG
>JAUXEE010000095.1 GCA_030618065.1 Gemmatimonadota bacterium | reverse complement strand
GGTCCAGGCCGCCAAGGAAGAGGCAGGGAGGGCCGACGTCCTCATAGCGCCTGACCTGGATACCTTCAACTCGACGGAGCTGAAAGACATTCCGGCTCTGGTGAAAGAGGGGTATCGGGCTACCCTGGAGGTTCTGGACCAGTTGGATTCCTGAGGCCGGGCGCGAACGCCTTGAGACCGAGAGCGAAAGCCCTGAGGCCGGGTCTCCGCCCTCATTCCCCCTTCTTGGACCGGTAGGGAATCTGGGCCGAAAGGAACTTCAGCATTCCCCGGCTGGCTCCTTCGCTGGCCAGGAACCGTTGCAGAAGCCGGTCCATAGCCCTGAGCATCTCCTCCAACTCCTCCAGCCGGTCCTTGACCAGGTCATCCTCCTCCCCTGCCGAGGCCAGCACCTTCTGTAGAGCCGAGAGGGCGGGGTCGAACTCCCGCTTCTTTCGCTCCGATGCGATGCGGAAGAGCATGGACCAGGCGTCATCTTCCGCGATGTAGAAGTCTCTCCGTTCCCCCGTGAGATTCACTCGGCGGACCACGCCCCAGTGCCGAAGCTCTTTCAGGCACATGCTGGCGTTTCCCCGGCTCATGTCCAACTCTTCCGTGATTTCCTCCAGACCCAGGGGTTCTCTCGTAGCCAGGAGGAGGGCATGAATCCGGGCCATGGAGCGATTGATGCCCCACAGGACACCCATGGAGCCCCAGGATTCCACAAACTCGGAACGGGTATCGATATCCATGATTTCCTCCACATGTTCGGAATGTTTTGGTTGTTCAGTATTTTCTGAATAATCATCCTAGCTCGGTCCCCGTCAAGGGGAGGGAATTGATTTCCCCGTCAACCCCGAGACAGGAAAGCTCAAGCGGGTAAGGAGGGGATCCCTAGCTTCCGGGCTGCCGAAGCCAAGCGAACGTCGGTGGTGAGAAGGGGGGCGGCCAGGCGTTCCGCCAGAGCTACGTAGGTGGCGTCATAGGCGGAAAGAACGTCCCTGAGAGCGAAGCAGCGGGGAAGAAGGATCCGGTGCCCGTGCCAGGTGAGGGGAAGATCCAGGTAATCCTCGAGGGCTTCCTGGGCTCTTGTTTTGGAAAGGACTTTTCGGTGTAGGAGTCGGCGAAGGGCGGACGCGACTTCCACATCACATAGGGCCGGCACGTGGAGGTCCGCGGATGGCTCCGTGAGAAGATGTCCTATTGTTGCTCCTCTCTCCGTTCCCAGCAGATGCTCCACAAGGGCCGAGGCATCCGTGACCAGGGAGGTCACGACTCTCCCCGCTCACTCCGGATCAGCTCTGCGGCGGTGCCAGGGAACCTTACCGGCTCCCGCCTGGCGATTCGGCGAAAGACCTCCTCCCTCGGGGGTCGAGACACCTCCCGCTCCAGGATCTCCTGGATGAAGTCGGTCAGCGTTTGACCCCGGGCACGGGCTCGTTTTGCTAGCTCCCGGTGGAGCGCATCCGGCACGTTTCGAACCTGAATCATCTTGGGCATGCCTTTATGTTAATCACATGTGGAACACATGTGCAAGGAGAGTCGGTGAGGAATCCATGAGGAATCGGTGAGGGAGTCTACTGGAGGAGTGTGGGCGTTCCCATGGTATGGGGGGTCGGTGTCGCGTGGAGTCGGCCCCTCAACCCTCGCTCAACAACCGCTTCACCGCCATCCTCAGGGCCGGCCCCGCGTAGAGCCCTTCCACCCGGTGCCGGATGGTCCCGTCCCGGCCGATAAGGTAGGAAGTGGGGAGGGTTTGAACGTCTGTGATTCCTCCCAGGTCCACGTCTCTCGCCATGGCCACTGGGTAGGTGATTCCCTTCTTCTCCAGGAAGGCCTTCACACGGGCCGGGTCACCCTGATCTCTGGAAACTCCGAGGACGATGAACCCCTGGTCCTTGTAGTCGTCGTAGACTCGCTGGAATCCGGGCATCTCGATGACGCAGGGAGGACACCAGGTCGCCCAGGCGTTCACCAGGACGACCTTCCCCTCCAGCTCCTCCGGGGTAAGGAGGGAACCGTCCAAAGTCCGGAAGGCGTTGGCCGAGAACTCCTCATCCCCACTACCCACACCGAAGGCTGCTGTCACCTGGGGGCCGAATCTGAGCGCGACAAAGCTCAGGACCCCTGCCCAAATGAGGAATTCCAGAGGGCGCTTGATCCTATTCCACACCGACGTTCCCATCACCCCGACGGAAGGCTGACTATCCGTTGCTCCTCCCCTTCAGTACCTCCTGGGAGAGGGCCAGGGATTTCCGGGCAAGGGTCCAGGCCTTCCGGAACTCCTTCCCCTTGTAAGCGTCCATGGCCCCGTTTCGAAAGCGTAGCGCCTTCCTGAGCGCCGTCTTTTCCGCATCCGTGGGACCGTCGCCGACGGCCTCCCTGGCGGTTTTGAACGCCCGGGTCGCGCGGTCGATGGCTTTCCGGGCCTGGAACCGGGGGGAGAGAGAACGGATCAGGTCGGCCGAGGCCAGGGCCGCCCCCAGTGCCGCAGCATATCTCCCGGCGGCCAGCGCCTCGTGACCCCGCTCCGCCACGGTCTTGGCCTGGTTGAGGATCCTCTGCATCCGGTCAGGGAGGGTCTTTCCGGCAAAACGGTGACCCAAACGGGACAGGGCCTGGTCCACCCCTGTCATGGCTTCTTCGGCCACGCCGGGCCCCAGAACGGCGATAATGCCGCTCAAGGTGTGCCCCGCTCTCAGGAGCCTTACTCCTTGGCCATGCCCGTCATGCTCCCGGATTGCCTTGTAGGTGCGCCTCAGGAGGTTATCCAGAGAGGGAAGGGGGGTTCCCAGCTGGTCGTTGGCTTCCAAAGCGGCTTCCGCCACCAGCTCGAATGCAGCTTCATCCAGCGCCGGTTCGTTGGCCGTAGGCGAAGCATCAGCGCAGGCCCCCAGAGCCAGGGCCGCCATCAGGGGGAAGACGAATTTGTTGCGAATCATGGGGAAACCTCCCTTGTCAGCGTCCCATCATGGCGTCACGCATGGCCTTGAACTCCGTTCCCTCGTTCCAGCCTGGGAAGGCGTTGGAGTAAGCCAGATCCAGTCCTATGCGGAACCAGACGGAGATGTCCTGCATGGCCCCACTCAGGTCCCAGTCCGGGGAGTACTCGTCGGTGACCTGGTGGTAGTTGTCGGCGGTCCAGGCGTCGGACTGAGCGCGGCCCCACTCCTCTCCGTGCTCGATGTTGTCGTGGCCCGCCCCACCATAGTGAGCGGGGACGCCCTGCTTGGCCAGGGGAAAATGGTCTGACCGGTAGAAGGAGCCCTTCTCGGGTTGGGGGTTTGGCTTTACCACCCGGTCGATGAGGGCGTTGGCCCGCACGGCATAGTCGTCGAGCTCGGAATTCCCGAACCCAACGATGGTGTAGTCATGGGTGGCCCCGTAGATGGGGAGGGCGTCGATATTGATGGCCGCCACCGTCTTGTTCAGGGGATACACGGGGTTCTCAGCGTAGTAACCCGATCCAAGCAGCCCTTGTTCCTCGGCCGTGGTTCCCCAAAAGACGACGGTCCGCTCCGGTCCGGGATCCAACAAGGTGTAGGCCTCGGCGATTTCCAGGAGAGTGGCGATACCACTGGCGTTGTCCACCGCTCCGTTGTAGACCTGGTCTCCTTCCAGGGAGGGATCGGTACCGAAGTGGTCCCAGTGACCCATATAGATGACTACCTCGTCCGGGCGGGTGGTCCCGGGAATTTTGGCCAGGAAGTTGTTGGACGAGGAGCGCTCGATGGTGTTGTCGATGGCCAGGGAAGCGGTGAGGTCGCCCATCGGGACGGCTTCAAAGCCAGGAAGCTCGGCCTGTGCCTTCATCTCGTGGTAGTCCAACCCAGCCATTTCGAAGATGGCCTCGGCCGTCTCGAGGGTGATCCAGCCCTCCGCCGCCACCCGGCCCATATTGTCGTCTTCCGTGACCAGGTTGAACTGGGTTCCAGTCCACCCGTTCTCCACTGTCGCCCACCCGTAGGCTGCCGGGGCCGTCTCGTGGACGATGAGCACAGCTGCCGCTCCCTGCCGGGCTCCCTCCTCATACTTGTAGGTCCAACGGCCATAGTAGGTCATGGCGTTGCCCTTGAAGAGGTCCGGGTCCTGCGTCGCGTAGCCGGGGTCATTGACCAGCACGACCACTGTCTTTCCGGTGACATCCACCGCAGCGTAGTCGTCCCATCCGAACTCGGGCGCCACCGCTCCATAGCCCACGAAGACCAGCTCCGACTTCTCGAAGCCGACACTTTCCACGACCCTCGGGGTCCCTGCCACGAACTCAGCGCCGTACTCGAAGGCTCTGGAACCGCCGGCGCCGCTGATGGCCAGACTCATGTCGGGATCGGCGGTAATGGCAACGAGGGGGACCTCCTGAACCCACGTCCCGTTCATCCCACCGGGTTTCAGGCCCAGGGAAGCGAACTGCTCGGTGAGATACTGAATGGTCAGTTCCTCCCCCCTCGAGGAGGGGGACCGGCCGCCGAACTCGTCGGAGGCCAGAACCTGGGTGTACTCCCTGATTCTCTCTTCACTGATACTGGCCAGGGCTTCATCTATGGCGCCATCGGAGGGGAGGTTCACGACGACCTCTTCGGTCAGGCCCTCTTCTCCGCTTTCGGCGGCGGGTTCGCAAGCCATGAGGAATGTCGCTGAGAGAAACGCAGCGATGACGATAGAGGTGCGGAGGCTGCCAAGGTGCATCAGGAACATGGGTCTCTCCGGGATTGGGCCCCAGACGAGCCGGGCCGGGCTTGAATGTGCCGGTCTGTTACAGGGGAAAGAGTAGTGGCTTTGGGGAGGGAAGGGGAAGGGGCGGCGGCTCCGGCACCTAGGCCAGCATAGCCGCCACCAGGAGTGCAGCGCCCAACAGTGTATTCGTGGCCAGGTTCCAGATGACGTTGGCGCCCAGGGCTGGGATGGGGACGTCAGCCGAGGTGTCGCCGAAGGCCCACCTCAGTGGCTGCACCAGAAGCACCGAGGGAAGGACACCCGCCATGGCCCAAAGAGGGAAGGGCCCGGCTACCACCGCTCCCACGATCCACACGGGTACCATCAGTGCCGCCAGGGCGTAGATCAGGGCCGCCCCCCGCCTCCCGAATAGGAGCACCAGGTTCTTCCTGCCTCCCTCACGGTCGGCGGCCTCATCTGGGAACTCGTTCAGAAGGAGGAGATTGAAGGTCATGAGGAAGGCTGGGACGGAGGCTGCGAGGGCCACAGGGCCAAGCACTCCTTCCTGGACGATGGCCGCTCCCGACACGGCCAGCCCTCCCAGGCCCAGGGCGGCGGCGATCTCCCCGATTCCCATTCGGGCCAGGACGTCGGTATAGCCCATCACGAAGACGGCGCCGAACAGGAGGAAGGGCAGGAAAGCCGGACCGATCTGTGAGAGGAACCAGATCCCGATAGCCAGGCCCACCGCGGCGAAGAAGAGTCCCAATCGGAGGGCGGCTCCCACAGGGGCTTTTCCTGCCGGGAGAGTTCCGGAGCCGCCGGAAAAGGGGGTTCGCACCGTCTTCAGATCGATCCCCCGACGCATGTCGCTCCATTCGTTGAGAGCGTTCACGGCGATGTGCACCGCTACCAGGCCCACCAGGGCCAGGAGGGTGGGTCCCCAGTGGGCAGCGCCTTCGTAAGCGGCGGCGGCTGCGCCACAGATCACCAGGGTCACGGGGAGGAGGAGGAAAGGGGCCCGGGCCAGCGCCGCGTATGTCTTCAGGTCGGTCATGCTTCTATCCCTCGCCGCCCACCAATCGAGTGTGGATGTCCCGTCGGGAGTGAGCTTCAAAAAGAAACATGGTTTGCTCCCCGGGCGCCGACAACCTTCCCACGCTTTCTTTCGCTTCACGGGGTCGGGCCCCAAGTTCATTCGGCCGGCCTGGAGACGGTGATGGATTGTCTGACATGGCTTCTTCGGAGGTGCCCATAGAAATGGATCCTCTCCCTTCCTCCGACACTGGGTCTTCTGCTCCATCCACTCTTATTCGGGGAGGCAGGATGGTGGTGGGCCAGACCGTCGCCGAGCAGGACCTCCTCATCCAGGGCGAACATGTGGCGGCTGTAGGCGATCTGGTACACGGGAAGGCCGAGCGTGTCGTGGATGCCCATGGCCTTCTTGTACTACCGGGGGGTGTGGACACCCACGTCCACTTCAACGACATCTTCATGGGGACGGTGAGTGTCCACGACTACTTCACCGGTACCCGGGCGGCGGCCTTCGGGGGAACCACCAGCGTCATCGATTTCTCCAACCAGGTGCCGGAGGGTTCCCTGGCGAAGACGCTTCAGGACAAAAGGGAAGAATCCGCTGGGAAGGCTCTGGTGGACTGGGGGGTTCATCCCGTCCTCACCCGGCCCGACGAGGAAGCCCTTTCTGAGATTCCGGCGGTGGTGGCTGCGGGCGCGCCCACCCTGAAGTGCTACATGACCTACCGGGATGACGGTCTTCTAATTGAGGACGCCGACCTAGTACGGATTGCCCGGACCCTCACCGAAGCCGGGGGCATGCTCATGCTCCACGCCGAGGACAACGACGCTATCGAAGTCAACGTTCCGAGGCTCATTCGGGAGGGGAAGACTTCCGCCATCTATCATGCCCGAAGCAAGCCTCCGGAAGTGGAGACCGAGGCCATTCGCCGCATTATCGAAATGGCTCGGGAGACAGGGGGGCGGTTCTTCATCGTTCACCTTGCCAGCCCAGGAGGCCTGGAACTCCTCACCCAGGCTATGGGGGAGGGCCTGGACATCCGGCCTGAGACCTGCGCCCACTACCTCTTCTTCACCGAAGCCATGCTGGAAAGGGAGGACGGGATCAAGTGGATTTGCTCCCCACCCCTCCGGGACCGGGATGCCGTTGAGACCCTCTGGGGGGGTGTGGCCGATGGTCGCATCAAGATGGTGACCTCCGATGATGCGGCCTATTCCTGGGAGGCCAAGCTCAGCGGGAATGAGCGTTTCGACCGTTGTCCCAACGGGATCCCCGGCATCGAGACCCGCTTCCCCCTGCTCTATTCCGAGGGGGTCGCCAAAGGCAGAATCTCACTCCTCCGGTTCGTGGAGATCGTCTCTTCTGAGCCGGCCCGGTTGTTCGGCCTTGCCCCCAGGAAGGGAAGCCTGGAGCCGGGGGCCGACGCCGACATCGTCCTACTGGACCCGGAGGCCCGGTGGGTCATGGGGCAGGAAACTCTCCACATGGCCACGGACTGGTCGGCCTACGAGGGGATCGAGGTCACCGGGAAGATTCGGAAGGTCTTCTCCCGGGGCGAGCTCCTCATCGACGGGGAGG
>JAUXEE010000161.1 GCA_030618065.1 Gemmatimonadota bacterium | reverse complement strand
TACTGATGAAGGAACCCTTATCCCAGTCGCTGGTGGTGGCTTTCGGCTCCAATCTCGGGGATAGGGTGGGCCACTTTCGTCTCGCCGTGCGGGGCTTGGAGGAGGCGGGGATCCACCTGGAGGCCTTTTCGTCCGTTTTTGAAACCCCCCCCATCGGGTATCTCGACCAATCGCCCTTCCTCAACATGGTAGCCATGGCTTCCACCGACCTTCCCACCAAGGAGGTCTTGTCCATATTCCAATTGGTGGAGGAAAGAGCGGGAAGAGAGCGTGGTCTCCCTAACGCACCCCGTACGCTGGATCTGGACCTGTTGTTCTTTGACGGCCGAATCGTCAGGGAAGGGGGTCTTTGCGTTCCCCACCCCCGTTGGAAGGAGAGGAGCTTCGTGGTTCGGCCGCTGGTGGAGATCTCTCCCCATCTCCGGGACCCCGAGACCGGCTGGCAGGTATATGAGGTGGCTCAACTCTGGCCGTTGGAGCCCCGGGAGATCCGGAGGGTGGTGACCCCCGAGGCTTTTCAGAAAGCATTGAAAGCCCCATGGGGCTGCTAAAGGAATGGAAAGAATGATCATCACGACCGCGGTCCTGGCCCTTGCTCTATCGGCGTGTGGACCCCAGGCCCAGGACACCACCTTCGTGGTTTCTTCCGACCCTGATCTGAGGGAGCTGGTGGCCGAGCTCCTTCCCGACCTGGCCCACCGAAGTGGAATGGAGCTGGTTCGGCCCATCCGGGTCGAGCGCCGAACACGGGAGGAGCTGGAGTCCTACCTCCTCTTCAAGCTGGACCAGGACCTTCCACCGGAGGAGGCCCGGCATCTGACCCAGACCTATTCCCTCATGGGTCTGGTGGATGAGGAGTTGGACCTCCGTGAGTTGATGGTCTCCATCTACAAAGAGCAGGTGGCGGGTTTCTACGATCCGGACTCCACGGCCCTCTTCGTCATGGACGACATGCCGGCGGAGATGCTGGAGACCGTGTTGATCCACGAGCTGGTGCACGCCGTTCAAGATCAGACGGCGAACCTGGACTCCCTCACGGCGGAGGAACGAGGAAATGACCGGCAGGCGGCAGCCCAGTCGGCCATCGAAGGGCACGCGACCCTGATCATGTTCGAGTACATGGCGGAACAGCGTGGAGTCGGCTCCGTGGACATCTCCGAGCTTCCGGACCTATCCCAGATGTTGGGTCCGGCTCTGGAGGCCATGCGGACCGAGTACCCGGCACTTGCCTCGGCTCCCACCATCATCCAGGAGGGCCTCCTCTTCCCCTACCTGAAGGGCTACGCCTTCGTTCTGGCTCTTTGGGAGGAGAAGGAAGGACGTCCTCCTCCCTTTGGCCCGGATCTTCCTCAATCCACCGAACAGATCATCAATCCCCATCGAGCCTTCGGAGCCGAAGTCGACCCGCCGACCGACCTGGAAGTGGACCCGGGTCCGGGATTCGAGGCGGTGTACGGAAACGTTTTCGGGCAGGCTGAGTTCGAGGTGTTTCTGGAAGAGCACCTGGGACGGGACGGCCGGGCCCTGGCCCAGGGGTGGGACGGGGATCGATACGCCCTTCTGAAGGGGCCCGATGGGGCGGGAGGGTTGGTCTGGGTGAGTGTCTGGGATTCGGAGGGGGAGCGGAACCGCTTCGTCGACGGCTTCCAACCGGCCCTGGCCGGCTTGCGCGCACCGGCCACATTGGAAGCGATGGAGGTCGTGGGGCGGCCCGGCGCAATCCTGCGGGTGGGTCTTAGGGGCGATGTTTCGGTTCAGGTCCGGGAGAGGAAGGGCTGACGTGTTTCTAGAGGATACCATCCAGGTTCAGGCCGGGGGCCAGGCCCGGGGATACACGATACGGGTTGGACAGGGAATTCGTCGGTCTCTTCCCCAGATGATACCGGCCCACGCCAAGGCCCACCGCTATGCGGTTATCGCCGACGAGCGAGTGGCGGAACTTTATGGAGTGGATATCACCGAGGGACTCCAGGGGGAGGGGAGGGACGCCCGCCTGTTCACCTTTCCCCCGGGGGAGGGGTCGAAAACCAGAGAGGAATGGGCCCGCCTGACCGGTGCCATGCTCGACGCCGGATTCGGCAGGGACAGCGCCGTGGTGGCGGTAGGCGGTGGGGTTACCGGGGACCTTGCGGGATTCGTAGCGGCCACCTTCATGCGAGGCGTGCCTCTGGTTCAGGTCCCGACGAGCCTTGTCGCCATGATCGACTCCTCCCTGGGCGGAAAGAGCGGGGTGAACGTTCCCGAAGGAAAAAACCTGGTTGGCGCTTTTCACTCCCCGCACCTCGTGGTGGTGGACCCTGAGGTGGCTGTGACTCTCCCCCGGGAGGAGCGAGCTCAAGGGCTGGCGGAAGCCGTGAAGCACGGGGCCATCTTGGACCCGGTGTATCTTGCCGACCTGGAGGGGGAGATCCCCTCTGTCATGAAGGGGGAAGTGGGCGCCACGGGCCGTGTGGTCGTACGGTCCATCGAAATTAAAACCGACGTGGTCAGCAAGGACGAGCGGGAGTCGGGATTCCGGAAGATCTTGAACTTTGGACATACTCTGGGACATGCCGTCGAAGCGGCTGGAGCCTATGCTCTCCCTCACGGCAGCTGTGTGGCCTTGGGGATGATCCTGGAGGCTCGGGTCGGGGAGCGGATGGGGATCACCCGGAAGGGGACATCCGAGACGCTCCTGAAGATGACCTCACTTCTGGATCTTCCCATCAGGCTGCCCACTGAACTGGCTCCGGCGGTGGTCCTCGACTTCACACGGTCCGACAAAAAGGGACGGGCGGGTCGGCCTCGGTATGTTTTCCTCTCCCAACTCGGAAAAGTGGTAGCCGACGAGGATTGGGCCCAGGAAGTGCCGGACGAGATCGTTCTGGAAGTTCTCGAGGACGCCAGCCGTTGATCCTATGGATTTGAGAACTCCCAAGTCACTGTTTTCTAGATTCTTTTGGGTTCATTGGGATCTTCTCTTCATTTGACGGTCTCTTCCGTGAATCCTAGCTTTAATAATCTTGTCCGATACTTTTTTTGGAGGCGCCATGGCGCTTATTGAGCGCGTCAAAGGCATGTCCATCGCTGCATCCCTGGCCAGTCGAGCCACACGGGATCCGGAGGGAGCCTTTCTCCTCCATCAGGATCAGCTCATCACCTTTGGCCAGGTGGAGACCCGCTCCGAAGCGTTGGCAGCTTCCTTTAGCTCCCTGGGGATCGAGGCCGGAGATCGGGTAGCTCTGATCCTCCCGCCCTGTCCGGAGTTCGTGATATCCCTTTTCGCGGCTGCAAAGCTGGGCGCCGTGGTCGTTCCCCTGACCCCACACCTCACCAAGCCGGAGCTCCAATATATGCTCCGGCACTCCGAAGCGGTCTTGGCCGTGACAGTGGAGGAACACAGGGGGGATGATTTCCTCTCCTTCTTCGATGAGCTCCTCCCCCAGCTTCCCGAGCTTCAGTACGTGGTTACCGTTGGGGAAGAGGATCTCTGGTACGATGATCAGATATTCCAATTCGAGGATCTCCTCTCTTCGGGGGAGGGCCGGGACTACCCCCTCATCGAGGTGGACCCCAAGGAGGACTCCTTCGCCATTCTTTATACCGCCGGAACCATGGGGAAACCGAAGGGGGTGGAGCTGACCCATGCCAACCTCCTGGAGGTAGCCGCCCTGACCGCCGAGTCCCTGGAGTTGGGGCCGGAAGACCGGGTGATCGGGGTGACGGGTTTTTTCCACGTGTTTGGTCTGGGGATGGGCATCCTCGGCACGATTCTCTCTGGCTCGACGCTGATTCTCCAAAGCGGGTTCGGCGCAGCCGAGACGTTGGCTCTGATCCAGCGACACCGGGCCACCGTCCACTATGGCGTTCCCACCCTATTCTCTACGGGTTTGAGTGAACAGGAGGAGGCCTCACTGGACCTCTCCTCCCTCCGGTTGGCCCTGGCTGCCGGCGGACCGGCTTCCGACGACCTCAGACGGGCCGTTGAGCGGGGGCTTTGTTCTGATTTTCGGGTGGCTTACTCTCTTACTGAGGGCGCCTCCGTAGTTTGCATCACCCATCCGAAGGACCCTCCGGAGAAGCGTCACTACACCGTGGGTCGCCCTCTTCCGGGGGTGGAGATCCAGGTCCTGGACAATGAAGGGGCTCCTCTCCCGACGGAGAGCGTGGGGGAGATCGCCATCCGGGGTCCTGGGGTCATGCGGAGGTACTACCGGCAACCGGAGGGGACCCGAAACGTCATCCGAAAAGACGGGTTCCTCCTCACGGGGGACCTGGGAGTCTTGGACGAAGAGGGCTACCTGCATTTGGTGGGAAGGCGCAGAGAGGTTATCATTCGGCACGGTTTCAGCGTGTATCCTCGGGAGGTGGAATACCGACTTCAGGCCCACCCGGCGGTTCGTGAGGTGGTGGTGGTCGGGGTCCCGGACGACGTGCTCGGTGAAGCCATTTGTGCCTGTATTGTCCCCGTTGAGGGGGCGATTGTGACCGGTCCGGAGGTAATGGACTGGTGTCGAGTGACTCTGGCGGACTATAAGGTTCCGGACCTGGTTCGCTTCCTCGACGATTTCCCCAGAACGGGGAATGGAAAGCCCCGGCGGATCGAGTTGGCTCGGATAGTCCGAGCTGAGCTCACCAGCCGGGAGGGCTGAAGCCCACCGAGGCCCCTCCGACCTCTCCCGGATCCAGCGCGAGGTTCTGATCTGATGGACTGGGGGTGGTGGAGAGGTCTCGCGGTGAAAGAAGACATTTAAACTGCGAGAAGGTAGAACTATGAGTTCGTCCTATCCCCGGACGCCCCACTCTACGGGCGCGTTCGGAAGCCAACCCGAAGCACCGAACGCGGCCCTCCTCATCGATTTCGATAATGTCACGATGGGGATGCGGAGCGATCTCTCCAAAGAGCTAAACACCCTCCTCAACTCCGACATCATCAAGGGGAAGGTGACGGTCCAGCGAGCCTATGCCGACTGGCGCCGGTACCCTCAATACATCGTACCCCTGTCGGAAAACTCCGTGGACCTGATCTTCGCTCCTGCCTACGGGAGCTCCAAGAAGAACGCCACGGACATCCGTATGGCCATCGATGCCATCGAGCTGGTCTTCATACGTCCCGAGATCGGCACCTTTATCCTCCTCACCGGTGACAGCGATTTCTCCAGCCTGGTCCTCAAGCTGAAGGAGTACGGGAAATACGTAATTGGTGTGGGGATTCAGGAGTCCAGCTCCGACATCCTCGTGCAGAACTGCGACGAATACTACTCCTACACTTCCTTGACAGGCCTGAGGAAGACGACGGACTCCGACAACAAACCGGTGGATCCCTGGGTGCTGGTCGAGCAGGCCGTGGCACGGATGGCCTCGAGGGACGATGTGATGCGGTCGGACCGGCTGAAGCAGGTCATGATCGAGATCGATCCGTCCTTCGACGAAGGGAATTTCGGGTTTTCCAAGTTCAGCCGGTTCCTGTCGGAGGCCGGGAGCCGGAATCTGGTCGTACTCAGGAAGCTCGAAAATGGCCAGTACGAGGTGCTTCCTTCCAGTGGCGGTCCGAAGAAAAGCGGCGGCCCGACGAAAGATGATGCTCGGAAGTCTGCAGCTCGGGCCCGTTCAAAAGGAAG
>JAUXEE010000200.1 GCA_030618065.1 Gemmatimonadota bacterium | reverse complement strand
GACCATCTCAGAGGTCCCGCCTCTCGAACCAGCCCACCGACAAGCGAGCGGAGACAGCCAGCGCGGCGCCCATTCCAGCAAGGATCAGGAAGAGAACCCAGCCTGGGCCTACGGATGCCGTCATGGCCGAGCTCCGGGCCTGCACGTCGGCCCCGGGCATGACCAGCCCGGAAGGCAGGCTGGCCATAGCATAAACGCCGAAGCTCATGCCGAGGAAAACCGTGGCCCCCTGACCTATCCCGAATCGGAAGTAGAGGGGCAGGAAGAGAGCGACCAGGAGGCCGGCTATGAGGAAGAAAGTGAGAATCCCCTCGAAGGTGGTCCACATTCCCGGTGTGGTGCGGCCGGCATCCAACACCGGCGCCAGAAGGCGGCCGGTGGAGACCCACGCGACCCCGGCAAACACACACGCAAAGACCGACGACAGATAGCGCGAAAAAACCAGAGTGGCCCGGCGTACGGGCAAGCTACTCAACATTCGATCCGTCTCCTGGTGCCACTCCATGATGGGAACGTAAAGAGCCAAGGCCCCTGCCAGGCTCATGCCCAGCCAGAAGAAGGCCTCCTCGGTGGGGAGAACCATGGGGTGGGCCAGCAAATAGATGAGGGCGATGAGGAACCGATCCCGGGGAATAAAGACCGCCAAATCCTTCCGAAGGAGACCCCAGACGCCGGGGATGGCCCCTTTGGGAAGTGCGATTTCAGCTTGAATGGCCATGAAGCTTCATCCCTTCCTTCCCGCTTCGACCAGTGTAGAAAACCACGTCCTCCAGGGTGGCCCGTTCCACAATCATGGATCCCTCGGCCACCTGGCTTCTCAACTCCGGTAACTTCTCGGTCAGACCCGTGAACCCATACTCCCCGGTCACGACTCCCGCGAACAGGGAGCTTGTCGCCTCGCTCAACAAGTCGGGGGCGCCCTTCACCAGGAACCACCGCTCCAGTACCTCTTCCCGAGTGGTGGAAAACACCAACCGGCCCTGACGGAGGAAGGTCACGAAGTCGGCGATCCGATCCAGATCCGAGGTGATGTGAGTGGAAAAGAGCACCGAGGTTCGGCCACCTTCGATGATGCCTGACAACCGCTCGAGCAGATCCCGACGGAAGGCCGGATCCAGACCAGAGCTGGGTTCGTCCAGAAGAAGGAGCTCGGCCCTGTGCGAAAGGGCTACGGCCAGAGCGAAGCGGGTCCGCATTCCTTGGGAGAGGCGGCCCAGTTTCTTATTCGGGGCCAGCCCGAATTCGCCAACCACCTCACGGAACCCGGCTTCGTCCCACGTCGGGTAGAAGCGGGCCACTACCGCGGCGGCCCGCTCCACCGACAAGGAGCTGAAGAAGGTGGGCACCTCGTGAACCACCCCAATCCGAGACCGGACAGCCACCTCTTCACGACGGTGGTCCAAGCCGAAGACGCTGATCTCACCGGCATCCAAACGAACCAGGTTCAGGATCAGGCTCAGGAGGGTCGTCTTGCCGGCCCCATTGTGCCCGATGAGCCCCATGATGTAGCCCTGGGGTAGGCTGAATGACACGTCCCGAAGGGTGAACCCCTCGTAGACCTTGGTCACATTCCGGACGTCGAGAACCGGCTCCACGGACCCCATTCCTATAGGTCCCGCCATTTGAAGGCCCACACCGAAAGGCCGTAGGATGCCAGAAGAACGGCCGCCAGAAACGCCGCCAAAAGGAGGTCGAACCCGACGGGACCGAGCCTGGCGTAGAGGCTCCCCACGGCCCGTCCGATGGAATCTACGAAGCGCTTGTCCACGGAGGACCGGGTCAGCTTCACCATGGTGAGGGCCACGATGCCCAACACCTGGGAAGTGGCCAGAACCAGGATGAGTCCGAAGGCGCCGAACCGAAAAGTAAAGGGCAGCAGGAGGGCGAAAAGAAGGGTCGTCACCGAGAGGGCCCGAAGGACAATTTTGGGCCGAAAGAGCTCGGCGGCACTCAGCTCAGATGTGGGCGCCAAAGCCGCCAAGGAAAAGGCAAACAGAATTCCCAAGACCGCGAGCCCTATGGCCAGCACATAACGGGATCGTACGATGGTCTCCCGGGTCACGGGCAGGCTGCAACCCAGCGCCATGGCTTTGAATTTGTCTTCCCGGGTCACGATAATGACCGGACCGAAGGCCATCATCAGGCCGGAGAAAAAGGCGTAAGTGCCGACCGGGGCGCCCTCCTCCCAGGAGGACATGAAGACCAGGAACCCGCCCATGATGAACAGGTTGGCCACCAGTGCGGTCCGGTTCATGATGAGGTCCTTCATCATCACTTTAAGCATGGTGCACCTCCCCATCGGGGAGGGCGTCGTCGAGGAGGGCGTCTTCGAGGAGGACGACGATGTCTTCGAAGGATGCCCGTTCCACCACCACGGTGTCCCCCAGGGCCCGCCGGGCGGCCGATGCGTCGGAGGTGAGGACATCCATCCCGTGGGGAGTCCGCCTGGAACCACGCCAAAGCTTGGAATCCAAGGCCGACACCGACGATTCGTCCCCTCGGACGAGCCCCCAGACCTCCCGTAACTCTTCCCGAGTCTCCGTCAGCAGAATGGACCCGTCTCGGATGAATGTGACGTAGTCGGCGATCCTCTCCAGATCCGAGGTGATGTGGGTGGAGAAAAGGACCGACTTCCCTTCGTCCTGGAGAAGGCCAGAGAGCCCGTGAAGCAACTCCCGCCGGAACACCGGATCCAAGCCCGTCGTCGGCTCATCCAGGATCAGAAGCTCAGCCTCATGAGAGAGGGCCAGGGCCAGGGCGAACTTCGTCCGCATTCCCTGGGAAAGTTTCTTCACCTTCTTCTTCAGAGGAAGGTCGAAGGTCGAAGCCAACTCCTGAAAAAGGGACTCGTTCCACTTCCGGTAGAAGGGAGCCATCGCCCGCTTGGTGTCCCGTAGCGAGACATCGGCGTAAAAGGGCATCACGTCGTAGACGAATCCGATCTGGGCCCTCGCTTCCGCCTCCTGCTTTCTGCTGTCCAACCCAAGAATCCTGATCTCCCCCGCTTCAGGGGCGATGAGGTTCATGATGAGCTTGATGATGGTGGTCTTTCCCGCACCATTGGGGCCCACCAGGCCCATGACGTAGCCTTTCGGTAAACTGAACGAAACGCCATTCAGGGTGAACCCCTTGAAAGTCTTCCTCACGCCGGAGAGATGAAGGGCCTGTTCCGTCATGATTCCTCCTCCCAGAGAAGCCGGAGCATCTCACCCAGCTCCTCATAACTCACCCCCAACATGCGAGCATCGTCCAAGGCCTCGGAGAGCTTGTTCTCCACGAGTTTCATACGTTTCTCCCGCATGAATTCCTGATTCTGGGAGGCAACGAAGGTGCCCTTCCCTCCCACCGTGTCGATGAGCCCTTCCTTGTCCAGCTCTTCGTACGCCCGTTTGGTTGTGATCACACTGATTTGAAGCTCGTGAGCCAGCTTGCGGATGGACGGCAACGGAGCACCCTCGGGTAGATCGCCAGCGATAATCTGTCCCTTGATCTGCCGGACGATCTGCTCATAAATAGGATCGGGCGAAGAATTGGAGATCAGGATTCTCATGATTTGGATCTCTCGCCTAGGCCTCCGGTGCGTGATTATCGTTATTGGCGTAATGACTGTATATATCTAACATATACACTTAAACATGATTTCCCTTCTCCGTCAAGGCGAATGGAACACCTGGCTTCCCTTTTGAGTAGTCTCGGAGATGAGCCCACAGCCCCCACGGGAACTCGAAACGGCCTTGCTCTGGGGCCGCATCGCCGCCGTGTCCCTGATGCTGCTGAGCTTTTCCACCCAGGGGCCGGCCTCACTCCAAGGCCAGGAATTGGCCCCACTCCAAGGCCAGACGCAGGACTCGGTTTCAGTCGTTCGGGGTCAGGTTCTGGAGCATGAGACCGGAACACCCTTGGTCGGCGCGGCCGTGTCTCTGGCGTCAGGACCCGGGGGGACGGTGGGAGTCGGAACCAGGGTCACGAGCTCGGAGGGCACCTTCCTGTTCAGGCGGGTGCCCCCCGGCACGTACCGGGTGATCGTGACCCTCATCGGATACCGAGACCTCCAGGATACCCTCCAGGTCGGTCCGGAATCCGACCTCGAGCTCATTCTCCCCCTGTCGGTGTCGCCGGTTGAGTTGGAGCCACTGGTAATAGTGGCGGAGCGTCGGCATCAGGGAATCATGGGGGATTTCGAGGGACGTCGTCGGTCCCGGTCCGGGACGTTTTTTGATCGGGAAGAGATCGAAGGGCGAAACCCGATGCTTCTTACCGACCTTCTCCGAATGGTGCCGGGTGCCCGGGTCGTTCCCACCGGCCCTTACGACTACACCGTCCGCCTGCGGGGAGGCTGCCGGCCCACTCTTGTTGTGGATGGAATGCAACTCATGACCGAGGAGGGGATGGACGACCTCCTACCGACCATGGACCTGGAAGCGGTGGAGGTCTACCACGGCGCGTCTCTCCCGGTGCGATTCGGTTCCAACCCCTGCGGAGCAATCGTGGTTTGGACCCGAACAGGAGAGCCCGGCGTTGGGAGCGGCAGCTTTTTGCGGCGCTTGGCCTTCGCCGCAGGCTTCTTCACCCTGGCCTTTCTTCTGACCCGCTGACCCGCCGACGCGCCGACCCGCTGACCCGCCGACGCGCCAACCCACCGGCCCGGCCGACCCGCCGACCCCGCCTCCCCATCTACTTGGTCGGCAACACCCGTGCCTCGGTGGGGGCCAGAGGCATCACCTTCAGTCCAACCAAGAACGCGAATCCGAAGATTCCGATGACACCCAGGGTTTGGAGAATCT
>JAUXEE010000245.1 GCA_030618065.1 Gemmatimonadota bacterium | reverse complement strand
CGGTCCACCTCCACCATCTGTTTGGAAGAGAGGGATGGAACCGGGATGGTGGGTTCAGGAAAGTGGATCATGGAACCCCCGGGTCCTCGAAGAAGAAAGTCCTCCACAATGCCCTACAGACTCCTGGGGCGAAGCAGGTTTCCGGTGGCGGCGCCCGGATGAAGCTACCCGGGCCGCTGCCCTCCGGGAACCGGAGACCCCTCCCGAGTGTTGCACTCTCGGATCGACGACTCCACACACAACTCAGCTCTTGAACCAGGAGGCTCCCATGCCCGGACCTGTGTCCCGTGGACGTTTTGTCTGGTACGACCTCATGACCCCCGATCCCGACTCCGCCACAGAGTTCTACACCAAGGTGGCCGGCTAAGGAGTGGGGACCTTCGCCGTCCTCCGGGACCCCCAGGGCGCCACCTTCTCTCCCTTCACGCCTGAAGACGGCCCCGACGGGGAAGTCGAGGCCCCGGGACTCGGTGACTTTTCCTGGCACGACCTCGCCACCACTGACTACGAGGCGGCTTTTACGTTCTACAACGAGGTCTTTGGTTGGAAGAAGACCGAAGAAACGGACATGGGCGAGATGGGGGTCTATCAGATGTTCGGCCCGGAAACCGACGTCGGGTTCTCTTTCGGCGGCATGTACAGCCAGGAGGCGGGGTATCCAGCTCCGCCTCACTGGCTCTACTACATCATGGTCCCGGATGTCGACGCTGCCCTGGCACGGGTCACGGAGTTGGGGGGCCAGATCCTGCGCGGACCCATGGAGGTTCCCGGCGGAGACATGATCGCCCAATGCATGGACCCTCAGGGGGGTGCTTTTGCCCTTCACGCTCTCAAAGCCACCGGTAGGAGTAACCTACACCCCCACCGCCCACATGTAGCCTACGAAAGCCGCCATCACCAGGTCGTAAGAGACGCAGAACTCCGGATACCCATCCGGGACACATCGCCCAACCCTGTGAAGCGGTGCAAGAGGGCCCAAAGCCCGTGGAGGAGCCAGGCACAGGCAAGGAGGAGGGGCGAGATCCAAAGCCCCACCAGGCCCAGGCTCAGAAAGGTCCCGGCCGCCGTCCACTGAAGGGCGGGTCGGCCCTTCATCGGGTCGGCCATGGCGATCCCGGGATACACTCCTGCCACAAGGCCCAGAACAGCCGCGAAAATGGGGAAAACCAAGGCTTCGGGAAACACGGCTGCGACGCCCATGGTGATGCCGCCGGCCAGCAAACCCTTGAACACCTTCAGCTCCTCCAGTCAGGAGTAGGTGATAACCATTTGTTTATCTCTTCCCCATTCTCCCTCTCAGGTCAAGTCCTATGCGAACAGGGGGGTTGTGACTGAGCAGAAGTGTGCTGTTCCGACCCCTCAGTACTGCAGCACCTTCGTCGGCAATACCGTCGGCTGCATCAATTTGAATATCGGCATTATTGATGGCCCTCCCCCTTCTCTAGGCAGACGGGGGAGTACAGCATCCATGGCGTTCCAGCGCACCACGCTGTCGTTGGTTTCCGGTTCCAAAAGATGCGCGGCTACGCGCCCCATGATCTGTCCGGTTCTGATGACGAAGGTTCCTTTCTTGAAGCTCCGCCTCTGTGTGATCGTCTCATCGGCGAGGAGGACGGTCACCGCGGCGGGATGATCGTATTCAGCGTTGTGTTCAATCCCCTCCAGTTGGTATGCCTCGATCTCTATCTCGGTGTCTTCCTGCAACACTTCGATAAGGACATCCTGGGCCTTGAGCATCTCAATGGCGTTCACCGCCTTCGGCTCGAGGATGTAGGCATACGGCCGCCTCCGCTCCTTCAGGACGATGGGTTTCTTCAGCAGTCTTCCGGTTATCGGTACCAATGTCGGATTGTCACGTGGACCGGAGGCGAAATCGTAGTTCACTGTCCACTCTTCGAGACCGTATTCTACCTGAACAGCGATCATCCCCTGCGCCCTCTGCCCCATCTCGATGGTCCCGAAGCGGGCCCCGTTCACTACCTCGAAGAGCCGGTCTTTGTTTTCGATGGCGTACTGCAATACGGCCTTGAACGATACCAACCCGGCGAGGGCCCCGGTCTGCCTGTCCTGGCGCGGAGATTCAAACAAAATCCCGACGTTATTGATGAATGCGGCATAATTCCGGCTAATGCGCGGATCGAATCCGCCGCCGGTCCAAACGGTGCTGTCCTGCCTACTTCCACCCGAATACCAGAACGACCTGAATCCGGCCGCTTCGTTCTTCTTCTCGATATAGGGGAAGATCTCAAAATCACATAAATCAGTAATGGCCGGATCGGGGGTCGCATGGCTGTTCGCCTGGTAGGTGATGTTGTAGGGATACGAGCCGCCATTATGGCCGTCGACGGAAATATGCGGGTGCCACGTATGAAGAAGGTTCTGGACGAGGTTGCGCATTTCGGGGGTTTCCAGCTTCATGTAGTCCCGGTTGAGGTCCACCCCCCGTGCATTCCCACGTGTCGAGCGCTCGAATCCGTCGAGATTGACCGACGGGGCGACAAGCACCACGAGGTCTTTGAGATACCCGTTGGCTTCCGTGCCGGGGGTAGCCAGCTCCCTGACCAGCAGAAGGCTCGATTCCCTGAGCGTCTTTTCCCCACCGTGGACGTTGGCGTAGATAAGGACGATGGGTTTTCCCGAGACCATCGCCTCCCACGGCTGAGTAATGAGCGGCCGACTGAATATGGCGTACGGTTGGAGTTTGCCCTCCATCGATCTTCCGAACGACGACAGGAGCATGTCCTCGGAGCTCGCCTGCACCTCCTGGAGGAAGGTCATCAGCTCTGCATACGATGTGTACTCTTCGAATCCGGACTCCTCGTGTGCCGTGCGAAGCAACTGCGAGGTGACCGGGACGGCGAAAAGAGCGACCGCGACCAGGGCAATGAACCATGAACAAAACTGGTTCCTCAATCGATCCATGATATTCCTCGTTAACGAAGGGCAGATAAACCGACTCAACGTCGAAAAGGTGGGAGGGGCAGGTCCTACCAGCGCCCTCCCCGAGCTCTCAGGTAGCCGTCAACCACCCTGACGAACTCGCCATTGTTCAGGTCCTCTCCGGGACGCCACGGGCTCTCGCCGATCCAACAATGTGGTTTCCTCCGGCCGTACTCGAAGCTGGCTTGGGGGGCCGGGCCGGTGAGTTCGCCCATGGCCGCCTCCATGATCTCCACGGCATTGTTGAGATAGTAGGAGTCCATGTCGCCCACGGCCACGTGGATCTTTCCGACGAGATCGTCCCCCACGGTGGCCCAGTTGTTCTTGAGGTAGTGGGTCAAATCCCAGTTCTCCCGCCAGTACTCCGCGACTTCATGGTCGATCTCCCCAGTGACACGGTCCCAGATGGGCTTAGCGAACCCATTGGACCCCACCGGGCTGAACAGGGCCTCCCAAATGGCCCACTGTCCCCCTGATCGGCCGTCGGGTCCGATGGCCCTCTCGTAGCCGAGTTCCTGCCTGATGGTGGAAACGATGGTCCCGTCCGGCCGGCGGTTGTTGGGCCTCTCGACGCTTACCCACTCTCTGGAATCTTTGTAGGCGTTCTGGTGCTCATAGATGTTGACCATCTGGTAGTAGTGGAAATCCACCGGATCGGGGCACCATCCCCACGTTCCCCCGAAGAAGTCCGGGTTGAAGATCTGGATCGCCAGAGCTTCCCATCCCCCGGTTGAACCTCCGGCCAGAACCCTGGCCCAGGAATCCGGAATAATCCTGAACTCCTGTTCCAGATGAGGAATCAACTCCTGTGTGAAGGCGTCTCCGTATGGCCCCACATTAGGCGAGTTCACGGAGTGACCGGTGTCGTAGAAGGGATTGGCATCCCGGACTGAGATCAGAATCATCTTGGGGCTATCGGCTGAATCCCAGAACTCTGTGAAGCCATCGTTCCGGCCCCGTCTCGCGCCTTCACCAGCTCCGTATCCATTCGGCGCCCGGCCACCCGGAAAGTGCCCTGTGAGATACAATACTGGGTACTGACGGTCAGGATTCGTCCAGTAGTCCGAGGGCAGCAGGATGTTGGCCCCGATATACATGTCCTGGCCCCAGAACTCAGACAGCGCTTCACTCCTGATCTTCACGAACCGAAGAAGGTCCCCCTGATCTTCCGGGTTCCCTTGTTGAAGGGATTCCCCATCGGGCACGGGCTGGAGAGGCGGAATCACATG
>JAUXEE010000304.1 GCA_030618065.1 Gemmatimonadota bacterium | reverse complement strand
GGGCGAGGAGAATGAGGGCAGGGAAAGTGAGGACAGGGAGAAGGGCAGATTTCATTGGACTTCCTCCAGAAGGATGGCGAGGTCCCTGGCCATCTCTCCAGGCGAGGCCGTGACGGGGAAGGTCAATCGAATTCGCCCAGATGGATCGATGACGAAGGTTCGAGCTGTGTGATCCACTGTATAGGCGTCACCCTCCCCCCTCCGGGCGAAAAATGCTCCGAAGGCGTCGGCCACCTCCCGGATGTCCTCTTCGCTTCCCGTCAATCCGAGGAAGGAGGGGTGGAATCTTTCCAAGTACTGGCGGAGTCGCTCCGGGGTGTCCCGGGCAGGATCCACCGTGATGAGAAGGAGCTGAATCCTCTCGCCCTCCTCTTCCATCTCCAGAAAAGCCTGGCTCAGATTAGAAAGGGTGAGGGGGCATACGTCGGGGCAGGAGGTGTAGCCGAAAAAGACCACCAGAATCTTGTTCGGGAAGTCGGAAGAGCCGACCTCCTCACCCGCATGGGACATAAGGCGGAAGCTCGGCGCAGGGATGGGATCCGAAAGGAAAAAACGCGCGGAGTCCGACCCTTGCCCGGTGCTACCCGGCCGGAAAAGCCAAAGGACCAAAGCAAGGCCGAGGATGACCCCGGTGAGGATCTGGAAGATGCGAGTCTGAAGATGTTGTTTCACAAGGAGAAGCTAGAGGATCACCCTTTGTCGGTCCACGGTGGAGGTTTGTCGGTCCACGGTGATGCGGGTTAGTTTTCTTATCGTGACTACTGGAGACTCGAACGCGACCACAGGAAGACCCTTCGCGGCTGCTTCCTCTCCCAGGGGAGGATCGTCCGTACACTGGATGGTCCGGATCGCCCAAAGGGCCGATCTCCTTGGGGACAAGCGCCCGGACGTTCCCCCTGACGCCTCGCCGGAAGACGCTTGGCGGACGGTGGCGAGAGCAACCGGGGCTTCCGAAACCAAGTTGTCCCAGGTGGTGGCCGATTTCTTCCGCATGACCGTGGCCGATTTTTCCACCGCTGATCCCACCGCCTTCCTCCTGGTGCCCGAAGATTTCGCTCGGAAACACAGGATCTTTCCTCTCTCCGGGTCTGATCGACAGCTGGTCCTGGCGACCTCCGATCCTACCGACATGGAGGCCGAGCGCCTCATCGGATTCACCACCGGGAGGAAGGCCGTATTCCAGGTGGCTTCCCCCAGAGCGATCCAAGCTGCGCTGGACGCCAGGTTCTCCCCGGAGAAAGCCGTGGAAAACCTCCTCGGCAATTTGGAGTTGGAGGCCGAAGACGAAGACGCGGTGAAGCTGGTGGAGGCCATGGGACCGGAAGCCATCACGGAAGGTGATGTGCAAGCCACACCTGTGGTCAAGCTCACCAACCTCATCATCCGGGATGCCATCTCCCAGGGCGCCAGCGACATCCATATCGAGCCGGGGAGAAGGATCGGAACCGTCCGTTACCGGGTCGACGGGGTGCTGAGGAAACACATGGACCTCCCCATGTCAGCGCTGAACCGGGTGATCTCCCGGGTGAAGATCCTATCCAAGCTCGACATCACGGATCGTCTCAGGCCGCAGGACGGAAAGGCCCGGGTGCAGGTGGGTAATTCCGCCTACGACCTCAGGGTGTCCACCCTTCCCGCGGGTGGCGCCGAGAAGTGCGTCATCCGGGTTCTGGACTCCAGCAGCTCCGTGACCCTCGAGGATCTGAACGTCCCGGAACTCGAGCTCGGGCGTTTCCGCCAACTCCTGTCCTTCCGGGAGGGAATCGTGTTGGTCACCGGCCCCACCGGCTCCGGGAAGACCTCGACCCTCTATGGCGCCCTGAGGGAATTGGCCGACGGGAAGGTCAATATCATGACGGTGGAGGATCCTATCGAGTACGAGCTCTCCTCCATCACCCAGACCCAGGTGGAAACGAAGCAGGGGCTCACCTTCGCCTCGGCCCTCCGATCGATCCTGAGGCAGGATCCCGACGTCATTCTCGTAGGTGAGATCCGGGACCGGGAGACGGCTGAGACAGCGGCTCAGGCCGCCATGACGGGGCACCTGGTCCTGGCCACCGTCCACGCCAACGACGCGGTGAGCGCCATCCCCCGGCTGGTGGATCTTGGGCTCCAGTACAGCATCATCGCTTCGACGCTTCGGGGAGCCCTGGCACAGCGCCTCATCCGGAAGGTTTGCAACAACTGCGCCGAGCCGGTTCAGGGAGAGTTGACCCCCGACGAAGAGGGGTTGGCCAAACGCCACGGAGTGGAGCCGACCGTAAGGGCGGTGGGATGTCCGGAATGCGGCTTCTCCGGATACAGGGGCAGACTTCCTGTCATGGAGGTCATGACCCTGGGCCCCCGCCTTACCGCCGGAATCGAAGCTCGGAAGGGTACCGTCACCCTGAACAAGCTGGCCCAACAGGGGGGGATGCGACCCATGCATGCGGTGGGTCTGGATTGGGTGCGGGAGGGGGCGACCACCCTGGTGGAGATCGAGCGGGTCCTGGGCCAGACGCTGGATGAGCTGGAAAAGGACGGGGACGAAAAGGGCCCCCCCAGGATCCTCCTGGTGGATGACGACGAGGGCGCCCGGGTCATGATGAAGACCCTCCTGGAGAACGAGGGGTTCGAAACGCATGAGGCGGAAGATGGCCACGAGGCCATGGACATCCTCAAGCTGGACCCTGATTTCTCCCTTGTGATTCTCGATCTCGCCATGCCCGCCATGGACGGGAGGGAGCTCCTGAACACGATTCGTGGCTCCGTCGATACGGCTGCCCTGCCCGTCCTGATTCGAACCGGCTCCGAGACGGCCAGCGAAGAGACCGAGCTTCTGGAGGCCGGAGCCGACGATTTCGTCACGAAGTCCGCGGGGGCTGCCCGCTTCGTCGCCCGAGTGAAAGCCATCATCCGGCGGTCGCTCCTCTGAGGGATCGGAGTTCGGGCGGCAGGGTTTGGCGCCTGGGCAAATTGACACAACCCGACGTGTTTGACAGTTTTATAGGCTTTCGGAGGAGGGCCTCCGGTCCTTCTTTTTTTTTCGACCCTGATCCTCGGCTCGAGCCAAATGTTCAAGACCATTCGAGGTCGATTGATCACCATCTTCATCGTCGTGGCCGTGGCGTTGGGCTACCTGTATTCCAATAATCTGAAGAACGGCCGCTGGGTG
Organism: Gemmatimonadota bacterium; assembly: GCA_030618065.1. Classification (GTDB taxonomy): domain Bacteria; phylum Gemmatimonadota; class Gemmatimonadetes; order Longimicrobiales; family Gaopeijiaceae; genus JABDNZ01. Next base: position 133 of record JAUXEE010000304.1, on the reverse strand, counting down.
AAACTCGGCCTGGATCTGCAGGGTGGAATGCACCTGGTCCTGGAGGTGGATGATCCTGATGGGACTTTCACCGATTCAGCCAAAGCGGACCACATCGATCGGGCGGAACGTATCATTCGTACCCGCATCGATG
>JAUXEE010000002.1 GCA_030618065.1 Gemmatimonadota bacterium | reverse complement strand
CTCTCGGCAGGAATGAGCCTCTTGTCTCCGGGCCTGCATGCCCAGGACCCGAGCCTGGTGGACCGCATCGCTGCGGTAGTCGGCGACTCGGTCATCGCCCTTTCCCAGATCGAGGAGAGGATCCTCCAGCTCCAATACCAGGATGTGGAGATCCCTGCCCGGGGCTCTGAGGAATGGGTGCGACTCCAGCGGGACATCTTGGATCAGATGATCGGGGAACAGCTCATCGTTCAGGCGGCCATCCAGGACACCACCATCGCTGTCGATGATCTCGAGGTGGAAGACATGGTCTCGGAGGAGCTGGCTCAGCGGGTAGGCCAATTCGGCGGCCAGCAGGCGTTCCAAACAAGCCTGGCACAGCAGGGGTTCACACTCTCGGCCTACCGGGACTTCCTCCGGGGGCAGATCCGCCAGCAGCGCCTCTACCAGATGTACATGGCGAAGCGGTCCGCCAACCTGGCCTCGGTCATCATCGAAGAAGGAGAGATTCAACAGTTCTTCGAGGAGCAGCGGGAGGCCATCGGCCAACGGCCAACCACCGTGGTTTTCGTCCAGATCATCCTTGTTCCGACTCCATCGGACTCGGCCCGGGAGGGGGCTCTCGCCGAAGCGAGCCGGATCCGGGCTCTGGCCGCGGAGGGTGAGGATTTTGGAGAGTTGGCCAAGCGCTTCTCCCAGGACCCCGGATCGAAGGACAACGGTGGGGACCTCGGCTGGTTTCGGCGAGGTCAGATGGTCGAGGCCTTTGATGACGCCGCCTTCATTCTCGCTGTCAATGAAATCAGCCCCCCGGTGGAATCACCCTTCGGCTTCCACATCATTCGGGTGAACCGGAGGCGCTCCGGTGAGATCCGGGCCAGCCACATTCTCATCCCTGTGGATCCGACCCCGGCTGACATCGGGCGGATCCGCCAGACAGCTGAGGAGGTAAAGGATCGCCTCGAGTCAGGGGAGGCCTTCGAGGAGCTGAGAGAAGAGTTCGGAGACCAGGAATCTCCGGACACCCTCCATGTTCCCTTCGACCGCCTCCAGGATCTTCCTCCTGGTTTCGCAGAGCCTTTGGCCCGCTCCGAGGCAGGTCAGCTTCTTGAGCCGGTGGAGTACGACGCCCGAGGTGAGACGCGCTTCGGAATCGTGAAGGTGTTGGAGGTTCTCCCGGCGGGACCGTACAGTCTGGATGATCCCGAACTGAGGAGCCGCATCATGCAGACCCTTCAGCAACAAAAGCTGGTGGAGCAGATTCTGGACGAACTTCGGTCCAAGACCTACATCCAGATCCGGATGTAGGGGCCGACCTGGCCATGGTGCATCCTCCGGAATCCAGCCATGACCATTGGAGAATTGCGGTCACGCTGGGTGACCCCCGGGGCATTGGGCCTGAGGTCATGCCCAAGGCCGTGGAAGGCCTCCTGAAGGAGATTCCAAGGGAAGCCCTCCTCTTCTTGGGCCCGGAAGGGATGGACCCGGGGCTGGCGCCCTTCCAGTCGGTAGGTTCCTGGGACGGGACGGAGGCGGGGGCGGGCCGAGTCTCCGTAGATGCCATTCGGCGAGGGGTCGATCTCGCACTTCAGGGGGAAGTGGGGGCTATCGTCACCGGCCCATCACACAAACCCGCCATCCAAGCAGCAGGGTGGAATGTTCCGGGGCAAACCGAGTTGCTCCGGGACCTTTCCGGCGTATCCGACGTGGGGATGCTCATGTCCTCGGAGAAAACTCGGGTCGGCGGACCCCTCCGGGTGCTCCTCGCCACCACCCACATCCCCCTGAGGGACCTCTTCAGGCACCTCACGGCGGATCTCCTTCTCCGCCAGAGCCGACTCCTCGCCCAGGCGCTGGAGAGTGACTGGGGAATCACCGGCCCACGCGTCGGGCTTTGCGCGGTGAACCCTCACGCCAGCGACGGGGGGCTCTTCGGGTCGGAGGAGGAAGAGCTATTTCGCCCGGTGGTGACCCAGCTACGGTCGGAAGGACTGTCGGTCGAAGGTCCGCTTCCGGCAGACACAGTCTTTCATCGCGCCCTCCAAGGGGAGCTGGACGCGGTGGTGGCTCCTTACCATGACGTGGGTATGGCCGCCTTCAAGAGTGTATCTTTCGGTACAGGAGTGAATGTGACCTTGGGCCTCCCATTCATTCGGACATCCCCCGACCACGGCACGGCCTTCGACATCGCTGGAACCGGCCAGGCCGATCCCGGCTCCGCTCGGGAAGCCCTCCTCCTCGCAGCCAGGCTCGTACGACGTCGCTTTGACACTCAGTTTGGGCGCCAGTAGCTTCACAAAACCAGATGAGATGAGCTTTCCCATCCCCCAGATTCCGTGATCAAACTTCTCGACGTCACCAAGGTCTATCCTCGAACCGGAGCCGCCCTTGAAGGTGTGAATCTGCACGTTCCGAAGGGCGAGTTCCTCTTCCTCACAGGACATTCGGGTTCCGGGAAGTCGACCACCCTCCGTCTGATCCATATGGCGGAACAGCCCACCAGTGGGGAAGTCAGGGTCAGCGGCTTTTCCAGCCTTCGGACCTCCCGACGAGAGGTCTGGAAAGTTCGGAGGAGGGTGGGATTCGTTTTTCAGGATTTTCGCCTTCTCCCGGGCCGGGATGCCATGGGAAACGTCGCCTTCGCCCTGGAGGTCACGGGAACACCCAAAAAGGAGATTCGGCCCCGGGCCCAACGGCTTCTCTCACAAGTCGGGCTATCGGTGAAGGGCAGATCCCAGGCCCATGAGCTCTCGGGCGGGGAACAGCAACGGGTGGCCATCGCCAGGGCGCTGGCCAGCGAGCCGCTCGTGCTCCTGGCCGACGAGCCTACGGGGAACCTGGACGACCGGGCCACCAGGGGGATCCTGGATCTGGTCTGGGAACTCAACGCCCTGGGGATGGCGGTCGTCATGGCCACTCATGACCTGGAGCTGGTCCGAAGCTACCCCAGCGCCCGAGTCATCGAGCTCGATCAGGGGCGGCTGGTTTACGACTCCTCCCAGGCCGAGGGTAAGGAGTAGGATGGCCAACGCGATCCGAGAAGCGGCCTCAGCCTTCAAACGGTCCCCCCTTCTCATGGGCCTGTCGACCCTGATGGTCGGGTTGGCCCTTTTTGTCATGGGGCTTTTCTCCCTGGCCACCCACAACCTCAGGCTCGCCCTGGCCACCATTGAGGAGAGGGTCGAGGTGGTGGCCTACCTGCGGGAAGACACCCGACAGGTGGATCTGGACGCCGCCATAGAGACCTTGCAGACCCTCCCAGGTGTGGAGGAAGTTCGGTATTTCTCCAAGGCGGAGGCGCTGGAGCGAGCGATCCGGGATCTCCCGGAAATCGCCGAGGTGTCGACAGACCTGGAGGTGAACCCCTTCCCTGCCTCCCTGGAGGTCAGCTTTCTTCCGGAAGGCCGTACGGCCGAGGCGGTAGAGGCCGTCGCTGCAATAGCCGAAGGCTTCCCTGTCGTAGAGGATGTCCGGTACGGCAGGGAGTGGGTGGAACGGCTCTTCTTCCTCAGGAGAATCGGCGGATTCACCGCCTTGATCCTGGGGGGGGCTTTCGCGACGGTGGCCACCCTCATCATCGCGACGGCCATCAGGATCGCCGTCTTCGCCCGGAGGGAGGAGATCTTCGTCATGCGGTTGGTGGGGGCCCGGGACAGCCTGATCTGGCGTCCATTCCTTCTGGAAGGCGCTGCGACGGGGCTTCTGGGTGGGGCTCTCGCCATCCTCCTCACCTGGCTCACCTATCAAGCCGTTTTCCATTTCCTTTTCGCCCTGGATTGGATCCCCATGAGCTGGGCGTGGGGAGGAGTGGGAATCGGCATCCTCTTCGGGGTCCTCGCCAGCAACCTCGCCGTCCGCCGGTATCTCAAGGAAGTCTGAGGCCATGGCGCGGTGGCTTCCCCCCGGCGTTCTTGGACTGGCTCTTCTCGTCATGGCCGGCCCGGGAGCCGCTCAAGACCCTGACCTTCAACGACAGATCCAGGAAAGCCAACGCAGGCTGGAAGCGATCCGGGAGGAGCGAACCCGCCTCCAGGCAGAGATGGGGCAAATCCAAGGGCGGGTGAGAGACGCTTCCGCCGAGCTCCGGAACATCGAACAACAGTTGAGCGCCTCCCGGTCGGTCCTGGCGGAGGTCGATTTCCAGGCTGAGGTGAGCAGCACCCAGGTCCGAGAGACCACGGCGGAGCTTCTCAGGACCCGGGAAGAGCTGAAAGAGGATAAGGCGATCCTGCACCGAAGGGTCCGAGACATCTACAAGCGTGGGCCTCTCCATTCCCTTCGAGTCCTCTTGGGAGCCGACTCCTTCGCGGACCTCCTTACCCGACATCGTTATCTACAACTCATCGCGTCGTATGACCGGGCTCTCGTGGACCATGTCACCCTGCTTGAAGGAGCTCTCGACGAACACAGTCGATACCTGGAAGAGAGCCTGGCGGAGCTGGGTCGTTTGAGGCAGACCAAGCTCGGGGAGGTGGCCGAGCTTCGGTCGGTGGAACGAGAGCGTCAGGCAGCCCTGGGCCAGTTTCAAGATCGGGAACGGCAGGCCCTGACTCGCCTGGAGCAATTGGACGCCGACGAGGTCCGCATGACCGATCTCATCGACGACCTGGAACGTCGGCGCCTGGAAGAAGAACGTCGCCGAGCGCTGTCGGGAGTCGGCCGGGAGGGTCCAAGCACCCTTTCAGGGGCTGACGCCGGATCCTTGGATTGGCCCGTCGAAGGGGATCTGCTCTACCGTTTCGGCCGGGAGCGAAGACCCAACGGCACCGTTCTCAGGTGGAACGGGATTGGAATTCAGGCTCGTACCGGAACCCCCGTGAGAGCCGTGAAAGCTGGGTCGGTCGTTCTTGCCGGACCCTTCGAGGGATACGGACCCACGGTGGTTCTGAGCCATGGAGGGGGATTCTATACTCTCTACCTCTACCTGGAAGAGATCGGAGTCGTCCAGGGACGGGAGGTGGAGGCAGGGCAGGTCGTCGGGACAGTGGGAGGATCTCAAACGCCCGAGGGGCCCCACATCGAGTTCCAGATCAGGGCGCCTGTCGCCGGCGGCGCCCCCCAGGCCATGGATCCTCTCCAGTGGCTGAAGTCCCGCTCCGAAACCCCATGAGCCTTCATCCTCATTGGGGTCACCCCTCCCTTCTCGAAGCGCTGGCAGGTGCCTGGATGGGGGGATCTCTCCCGGCGGCCCTCCTGATCCATGGATCCAAAGGAGTCGGGAAACAGCATCTAGCTCTCTGGCTGGCGCGTCTGCTCCTTTGCGAAAGCCCGGGGGTCGGAGGGCCCTGTGAGAAATGCCATTCCTGCTATCTCGCGGGGAAGCTGGAGCACCCGGACCTCCACTGGTATTTTCCCCTTCCCCGGCCAAAAAACGCCACCACCCCTGATAAGCTGGCTCAAGCTCTGGAAGACGCTCGCAGGGAGGCCCTCGAGGATTTCCGGGCAAACCCAATCCAAGCCACCGGCGGGAACGAGCCGAAGAGTCTTTACCTGGCGGCTGCAAGAAGCCTGCGCCGGAAAGCCCAGCGCCGTCCTTCCATGGGTGACCACCAGATCTTCATCATCGCCGAGGCTGAAGCGCTGGCCCCTCAGGAGTCCAGCTCCGAGGCGGCGAACGCTCTCCTGAAGCTCCTGGAAGAACCTCCTTCCGGGACCAGGCTGATTCTCACTTCCGCCGAGCCTGGAAGGCTTCTTCCTACCATCCGATCCCGGACCACCCAATTCCACCTCCCCCCCCTCACGCAGAAAGAAGTCACGGAGTTTCTGATCACCGAGGCCGGTGTGGAGGAAGAAGAGGCTCAGCGCGTCGGAGGCCTATCCAGAGGGGCCATCGGGCGGGCTCTTGGCTTCCTCAGGGATGGGGATGCTCCAGGGCCCCTGGAGCAAACCCGCCTCGAAGCCCAGGGCCTCCTTTCGGCAGCATTGGCCAGAGGGCCTGATCAGATGTTCCGGGCAGCCATCACCTTCAAGTCTGTGGGCGCCCGTGGCCTCCGGGACCTCTTCAACTTCCTGGAAGAGTGCCTCGGGGAACTGGCCCGGGTCGCCTCCGGCCTACCCCTCGACGCCGGAACCCCGGAGGAAGTCGAGTTCTTGAAGGAGGCCGTAAACCGGTGGAGCCTCCATCCGGCTGCCGTACCCCTCGCCATGCGAAGGGTGGACGAGGCCCGAGCCATGGCAGCCGGCAACGTGAACCCCCAGCTGGTCATATTCGGCCTCCTCCACGAGTTGCGGAAGGAGCTGACGAGTCCTGGCCATGCCCCTATTCCCGGGAGGTAGTATGGACCCTCCGTCGAAATCCCTATCCCACCTGGACTCCCAAGGACGCCCGCGGATGGTGGACGTTTCAGGAAAGGAGGAGTCGCTTCGAAAGGCGGTGGCCGAGGGCTCGATCCGGATGGCGCCGGAAACGTTTGCGGCAATCCATGTAGGTGACACCCCAAAAGGGGAGGTCCTCCAGGTTGCCCGCCTCGCCGGGATCCAGGCCGGAAAGAAAACGGGAGAACTCATCCCCCTCTGCCACCTCCTTCCAGGCACGTCTTTGGCTGTGGACGTAGAACTGGACCCCAATCTGCCCGGGGTGAGGGTCCGTTCCACGGCCACCCTCAGTGGCCGGACGGGAGTGGAGATGGAGGCCCTGACGGCTACTGCCATCGCCCTGGTGACCGTCTACGATATGGTCAAGTCCATGGACCGGAGCATGGTCCTGGAAGGAATTCGATTGGTCTCGAAAGAAGGGGGGCGTTCCGGGAGATGGAGCTGGAAGGAGGAAGAGGGATAAGAGGGGCCCGGGTCGAAGGCGGAGGAGTCGCGGGGTAGCCGGCCCCCGGCCGATCACCCACCGGGAAGATAGATCCTCACCTGGTCTCCAGGATGGATGACGGTGCTCCGGGAAAGGCCGTTCCATCGAAGAAGGTCGTTGATCCTCACCCTGTGGCGAAGCGCAATGGCCGTCAGAGTGTCCCCGGACTGGACTCTGTACACCACAAGCCGCTCTTCACTCTCAGTCAGCCCTACCCCACCTCCCCCCCGCTGCTGAATCCTCACCGAGGGTGCCTTGGGAACGACGACCCTTTGGCCAATCTGCATCCGTCTGGGTTGGATGGTGGGATTCGTAGCACGGAGATCGTCAACGGATACACCGTACCTGCGGGCGATGTGGGTGAAGGTTTCCCCCTGGGCCACCGAATGCTCCAGGAAGGTGACCCTTTCCTCTGGCGGGATCTGAGCATAAGCCTCGGTGAACCGAAGGCCCATCCCCTCCGGAACCCTCAGTCGCGTTGAGACGCCGGCCGGTGTGAGCCCCCTCAGTAGCTGGGGGTTCAGCTCCTCCAACCTCCGCTGATTCACCCGACCCGCACGAGCCACCACGTCCAACGAGGTCGCGTCGGGCACCACGACCTCGTCGAACCGCCACGTCGCCTCAGGAACCACACCCTCGAAGCCGTAGGCAGCCGGATTCATCCCGATCCGGGCTGCTGCCAGGAAGCGTGGCACGAAGTCCCTGGTTTCCCTTGGGAGATCCTCCAGGACCTGGAGGAAAAGACCATCATGGCCGACCTCGCTCCGGCCGGATCTCCGGAGAATCCGGTCCAAGCGTCCCGGGCCTCCGTTGTACGCAGCCAACGCCAAAAACCAGGAGTCGAACTGCTGGTTCAACTCCGAGAGGTACGCGAGAGCCATGGGCGTGGAACGATAGGGATCCCGCCGCTCGTCGATGAGGCGATCCACATTCAGCCCCATTCCCCGGGCCGTGGAAGGCATGAACTGCCATAGACCTGCGGCCCCGACCCGACTTACGGCACTGGGGTTGTACCAACTCTCCACGACGGGGAGGAAGACCAAGCTGGCCGGAAGGCCCGCTGCCCTGAGCTCCTCCTCCACCATACCCCGATAACGACCCATCCTGGCCAGGGTGGTGCGGAAGAGGGAGGCTTCCCGGGTTTGAAAGGACTCGACCCACCCCTGAATCCTGACTTCCATGTCGGAAGCCCGTGCCCATGGGGAATCCAGGATGGGATCCACCATGGTGGTTTCGGTGATGGGTTCTAGAGCGACGGCGGCTCGCCCCGGTTGGGGGGTGGGGAGCTGAACCGGCGCATGTGCAGGGGCCGGGGGTTGGCCCGGGCGAACCGGTGATGGAGTGGACGAGGGAGCCGCCTGAGGCGGGGATTGGGTTCCGATCAGGGGTCCGCACCCGGTCACGAAGGCAAAAGCCACCAGAATGGGAACGCCACCGCCTCTCAGGGAGGCTCTGCGCAGGTGGGACGCGCCGCGCACCGGGGATCGGGAGGCTGTCCCCGACCCTGGGCTACAGCGTGTAATTGGGAGCTTCCCGCGTGATGGTGACATCATGGGGGTGGGACTCCCTCAACCCGCCGGAAGTAATCTGGAAGAATCGGGCTTTTTCCCGAAGTTGAGCCAGATCGGCAGCGCCACAGTACCCCATCCCACTTCTGAGACCCCCGACAAGTTGGAAGACGGTGTCAGCCAGGGAACCTTTATAGGGCACCCTAGCCTCGATTCCTTCCGGAACCAACTTGTTCACTCCCGCATTCGGGTCCTGAAAGTAGCGGTCCGCTGATCCTTCCTCCATGGCCGACAGGGATCCCATTCCCCTCACGATCTTGAAACGCCGCCCCTCGAGGAGGAAACTCTCCCCAGGGGATTCGTCGGTCCCCGCGAACATGGACCCCATCATGACCGATTGGGCCCCTGCCGCCAGAGCCTTCACGATGTCCCCCGAATACCGAACACCGCCGTCGGCAATGACGGGGATCTGCCCTTCCACCCCCCTGACAGCTTCCTGGATAGCCGTGAACTGGGGGACTCCTACCCCCGTCACGACCCGGGTGGTGCAAATGGACCCGGGCCCCACGCCCACCTTCACGGCATCCCCTCCCCTCTCCAGAATCGCCTTCGCCCCCTCGGCGGTCGCCACGTTCCCGGCAATCAACTGGACATCGGGCATCGCCTCCCGAACCCTGGCCACAGACTGCAGGACCCCCTCCGAGTGCCCGTGGGCGGTGTCGATGACCATAACGTCCACCCCGGCATCCACCAGCGCTTTGGCCCGATCCAGGTCGGATCGAGCGGCTCCTACGGCGGCTCCGACCCTCAATCGCCCATGTTCGTCCTTACAGGCGTCCGGAAACTGACGACGCTTGAAGATATCCTTCACGGTGATGAGGCCCTTCAGAATCCCGTCGGCATCCACCACAGGGAGCTTCTCGATCCGGTGTTTATGGAGGAGTCGCTCGGCGTCGGCCAGGTTGGTCCCCACCGGAACCGTGACCAATCCCTCGGTGGTCATGACATCCCGGATGGGCTGGTCCAGATCCGCCTCGAACTGGAGGTCCCGATTCGTGACGATACCCACCAGCTTCCCACCCCCCTGGACGATGGGGACGCCGGAGATATGGAACAGAGCCATGAGGGCGTGAGCCTGGCGGAGGGTTCCATCGGGACCCAGGGTGATGGGGTCCAGAATCATGCCGCTCTCGGACCGTTTCACCCGATCCACCTCCGCCACCTGCCGGTCGATGGGCATGTTTTTGTGGATAATTCCGATTCCTCCCTCTCTGGCCAGGGCGATGGCCATCTGGCACTCGGTCACAGTGTCCATAGCAGCCGATACCAGAGGAATCTGGAGGGGGATCCCGGCCGTCAGGAAGGAGGCCAGGGAGGTTTCACGGGGGTGAACCAGGGAGTGGCCAGGAACCAGCAAGACGTCGTCGAAGGTCAGGCCTTCCCCCAGGATCTTCTCCTTCTTTCCCACTACCTCCGCCATGGTGCTCCTCCCACCTGTATGAGGGTTGCCCTCAGCCTTCTAAAGCGAGCGCCCGCTGTCACCCGGCACTCTTCCGGAGTGCCACGACGAGCGGGCGGAGAGCCTGGGACACGCTTCTCTTGCCGTTTCATGGGCCATGATATTCAGGGCGTCGGAACGGTGTCAACCCGAGGCCGATCGTTCGACACTGTGGCCACGCGAGGATCCGGTCAGCCAGACGGTGAGTTTCCCCCCTCCGGCGATGTCGAACCCCCACCGTCACTCCCCTTTTCGCCCTGGCCGCCCCCGGACTCACCGCCACTTTTCGACGGCGGTGTGGGCCCGGGCTTGCTCCCCTTCCCTCCCGCCGAGCCGTTTATCTCCCCGAGGAGCTCCCTTCCCATGTTCGCAACGTTCGAGAGGACTTTATCGGCAGCGGAGATGAGCTGAAATGCCTCACGAAGACTGGCCGGGCTCACGGTTCGCCGGCGGAGCTGATCCTCCATCTTTTCGGCGAAACTCTGGAGGCCGGTGGTCTCCGAAGAAAGGTCAGGAGCATACTTGGACTCGAGGAACTCGATATAATCCAGGATCTGATAGACCTGATCCTCAGGAAGGCTCTCGAGCTTCCGAAGAAGGCGAGTTCTGAGAACGTCATGCATGAACTGAACTCCTTAAAGAATGCTCAGCCCTTGTGGGACAGAGCTTCCTTGACCGGCGAAAGAGGTCTTTATTAAAGAGGTCTACATAAAGGATAACATCCCTGCCTGACCCTGGGGGAGTTACTCCCCTGGATGACATACAACCGCAGAGCCTCGTGGAAGACACCAGATCATCGTCTAGACCCCGTGATGAGGCCGGGGCTCCCCCCTGGCAGTCCCTGGCGCTATCTACCGGAGCTTGCGCCCTCTTTGGGATCTTGGGCGCGGGAGCCGGCGCCATCGGGGAGCTGTCCTCCCCTTCCCTGATCTTCTATGGGCTGGCCTACCTGGCAGGCGGGTGGGAAGCCGCCTGGGAGGCCCTCAGGGCACTGAGGAAGGCGAGGCTGGAAGTCGACCTCCTGATGGTCATCGCGGCCGCAGGGGCCGCATTTCTGGGCCACTGGGCGGAAGGCGCCATTCTTCTCTTCCTCTTCTCCCTGGGAAACACTCTGGAGAGGTTCGCATTCGGGCACACTCGGAGGTCCATTCAGGGCCTCATGGAGCTTCGGCCCGAATCGGCGGCGAAGCTGGATGCGGACGGAGAGACAGAGGTCGGCATCGAAACCCTGACCCCGGGAGATGTGATCAGGGTTCGGCCCGGGGACCGGATCCCCCTGGACGGGACAGTGACGGCCGGCGAATCGCCCGTGGACGAGTCGACGCTGACGGGGGAGGCGGTACCCCTGCGAAAGAAAGTGGGGGATGAAGTACTCGCCGGAACCCTCAACGGTTCTGGGACCCTGGACATTCGTGTGACCCAACTGGCGGAGGACACCACCCTGGCCCGGGTCATACGGATGGTGGAGGAAGCCAGGGAAGCTCAGGCCCCGGCCCAAAGCTGGATAGAGGAAACGGAAAGCACCTATGCGGGGGTGGTCATTTTCGGGGCGATCGTGGCCGTTGTCTTCCCCATGGCGGTACTCGGCTGGGGCTTCGACGAGGCTTTCTATCGCGCCATGACCCTTCTGGTGGTGGCTTCCCCCTGCGCGCTGGTCATCTCCATCCCAGCCACCATCCTTTCCGCCGTCTCGAACGGAGCCAGAAACGGGATCCTCTTCAAGGGGGGTGCCCATCTGGACGCCCTGGCCGGCATCAAAGTGGCGGCCTTCGACAAGACCGGCACTCTCACCCAGGGGCGGCCGGAGGTGGCCGGGTTCTTTCACCTCCTGAGAGGAGAAGAGCCGGAAGAGGTCCTGGTGAGCCCGGAAGTCGCGGCCATCATGACTCGACTCCCCTCCAGGGTGTGTCCGGTGATGGATCCTTCCGATGGCCCCCGGGGACACTGTCCCGGGCTCTCGCTGGAGGACGAAGACTTCCTCCGCCTGGTGGCCGGGTTGGAGTCCCGAAGTGAGCACCATGTGGCCCAGGCTATCCTACGCGCGGTGGAAGCCCTGGGGCTCACCGTACCCGAGCCCCGTAGCTTCGAGTCCTCTCCGGGCCGAGGGATCGAGGGAACGGTAGAAGGAATCTCTCTGGTGATCGGTCGAAGGGAGTGGGTAGAGGGCCGGGTGGGCGGACCCGTCCCGGACCTCCTCCTCCGTTGGTCGGGAGGGGGAGGAAGGGAGGCGGCCTCCCCCATATTCGTAGCTGCCGACGGTGCCCACGTGGGTATCCTCGTCATCGCCGACCAACCCAGGGCAGGGGCCCGGGAAACCCTGGAGGCTTTGCGAAGGACCGGTGTGGAGGAAGTGGTCATGATCACCGGGGACGATGCCCGGACTGCCCACGCCATTGCGGGTCTGGTGGGGGTGGATCGGGTTCACGCCAAGCTTCTGCCTGATGAGAAGTCCCAGGTATTGGAGGAGCTGCGGAGGGAGTTCGGCCCGGTCGCCATGATCGGCGACGGGGTCAACGACGCGCCGGCCCTGGCCACCGCCGACGTGGGAATCGCTCTGGGAGCCGCCGGGACGGACGTGGCCCTTGAAACCGCCGATGTGGTGGTGATGGGCGACGATCTGGGAGGAATCCCCTATGCCCGGGAGCTGAGCCTCCGGGCAAGAAGGGTCGTGATACAGAACCTGGTCTTCTCCTCCGGGGTCATTCTCACTCTCGTGGCCCTGGCCATCGTGGGTTCCATCAGCCTTCCGGCGGGGGTCGTGGCGCACGAAGGCAGCACCATCCTGGTGATCTTCAACGGACTACGGCTCCTCAGGGGCCAGAAAGGGGCGCAACTCCTGGGAGTTGAGAATCTCCCTGAAGGCCCGGGCCGTACTGGTAGCTAGGGCGGTGACAGCCGAATGTCCTGCCGAAAGAGCTTTCGGGGGAATGTAGAGTTTGAATCGGTACTCCGTGTCCGACTCGGCCGGGTTCCCTCCGAGCCTTGGAAGGCGGTACCGAAGGGTCAGGGGCGTCCGATACCCTACCGGGAGGGCACTCCGGGCCACACCGGCGAGATGGGATAGGACCCCCGCCGGGTCTCCCACCCTGGAGAGTTCGGGCCCATCGACAACCAACGCCAGATTCCCCTTCAAACCCCGGCTTGTCTCGTCCAGGAATACATCGATACTCACCCAGTCGGGCACCCCCTCAGCATGGAAAAAAAGGTAGGCGCTCCGAGAGGAGTCCCCAGCCCAACGCCCTTCAAACTCGTAGCTCGTGGTCTTTTGAAGGCCGGAAAGCTCCCACCCATCCCCCTCCAACCCTTCTCGAACCGCTTCCAAAAGGGGCTCGAGGGTGAGGAGGGGCTCAGGACGGATCACGGCTAGTAAGAATCAATATTGACAAGGAGCTACCCCCAGCTACTTTTCGTGTATGAAAAGCTCACCTGAAGCCACCGACGCACGTCTCCGGGAGGCCCTGGAGGCGACGGGCCACCGATTCACGGAGCAGCGTGCCGCAGTCTACCGGTTTCTCTCCGGCGCCACCAGCCATCCGAACGCTGACGAAGTCTTTCAGGAGGTCCGAGGGCTGGTCCCGGGCATTTCTCTGGCCACGGTCTATAAAAGCCTTGAAACCTTGGTCAACTGTGGGTTGGCGGCCAAGCTGACCTACAGCGACGGATCGGCCCGATACGATGCCCGCATGGATCTCCACCACCATGCCCGATGCCTCTCCTGCGGCCGGGTCATGGATATCCCCGGCCTCCTGCTGGGGGAGGAGATCGAGAGCCTCACCAGAGGGTTGGACGGATTCTCCGTCCTAGGCTATCGTTTGGAGTTGACGGGATTCTGCGCGAATTGCAGTCCCCACCAACATATGAGCGAATCGGCGGGCCCGATGAACTGATCCCGGAATCGGGGCGGGCCCGGATTCCCCAAGACACATCCCCCCGGAGCCATGAATACCGGAAAGAGCCGACTCCTCCTCCCCACGCTGTTAGCCGTCGCCCTCACCCTTCTCCCGGACAGGGAGGGGAACAGTCAGGGCGGGGCCGCTTGGGCAGGAGGGGCTCCGGAGGGCCACCCTGCCCTCTCCCCGGCCGATCCGCTCCATCCCGAAATCCAGCAACTACGCCAGGAGTTGGAGGCGATTCTCACCTCCACCGGAAACCGTCGAGGTCGTTGGGCAGTCCTGGCCGTCTCCCTGGACCGGCGTGACACCCTTCTGGCCATGAATCCTGACCAGCTCATGGTCCCTGCCTCGAACATGAAGCTCCTGTCCACCGCGGCCGCCCTCTATTATCTGGGGCCGGATTTCCGGTACCGGACCTTTCTCCTGGCGGACGGACCCCAGGGCGGAGGCGTGCTCGAAGGAGATTTGATCCTCTATGGAACAGGGGATCCCACTCTATCCGAGCGGTTTTTCCCTTCCGAAACCGCCGCCATGGACTCCCTCGCCGCCGGAGTCCTGGACAGTGGAATCCGGGAGATTCGGGGCGACCTGGTGGTGGATGGGAGCTTCTTCCTGGGCCCCGACCTCCACCCCGAATGGGATCCTGACGACCTCAACGATGCCTTTGCCGCCCCAGTCTCGGCCCTTTCCCTGGCCGAGAATCTGGTGACCGTCAGAGTGGAGGCCGGAAGCTGGGTGGGAGCCCAACCCTCTATCTACACCATCCCCGAGGCTTCGGGCATTCCCGTCAGCAACCTGGCCCGAACGGTATCGGCAGGCACCCGGCCCAGAGTTTGGCTTCTCCGGGAGACCCCCCAGGATCCCATCGGGATCGAAGGAGAGATTCCCCTCGGCGGCTCTGACGTCTGGAGACGCCTGCCGGTTCCGGATCCTCTCCACTTCACCGGACTCCAACTGAAACGAGCTCTGGAAGCTCGGGGAGTGAGGGTGACGGGAACCGTCGTCACGATCCGGGACCCGGACGCTTCCAGCCTCTCCCATGATTTCGCCTTCTCCGGAGTGAATGGAGTCGCCCCACCCAGGATTCTTACTTTTCACGAATCTCCTCCCCTTCTCGACCTTCTCTGGGTCATCAACAAAGAGAGCAACAACTTCCTCGCCGAAACCGTGGCGAAGACCGTGGGGCGGACAGTTTTGGGGGAAGGATCCTTCTCTGGAGGTGCGCGAGCGGTGGAGAAGTTCCTGATCGAGAGGGTGGGAGTTCCCCCGGAGGAGCTTCAGGTCCGGGACGGCTCGGGCCTTTCCGAGGAGAACAGGGCTTCGGCCGGGGTCTTCGTCCGGACCATGGAATACATGGCCTCGTCCCCCTACTGGGAGGAGTTTCTGGGCACCCTACCTGAAGCCGGAGTCCGGCGGGAGCTCCGGAGGATGTACAGGAGCCCAGCGGCCCGGAACCTGAGGGCGAAGACGGGGACCATGGACGGCGTGTCGGCCCTTTCAGGACTGGTCCGAACCCGATCAGGAGAGAGAATCCTCTTCAGTTTTCTCTCCAATGATGTGGCCTCCGAGTATCGGGCCAAGAGGGCGGAGGATCAGCTCGGCATCCGACTGGCATCCCTCACCCGTCCTTTTCCGGACTGACCCTCCTTCTCGGTCATCCTCAAAAGGCCGAAGGCCACCCTTACCCGGAATCGGGATCGTAGAAGCCTGATCGGAGAGGGCGGCGCGGCGCGTCCCACTTGCGCAGAGCCTCCCTAGGCGCCGGAAGGCCGCTTCGACTGAGGAAACGTCGAAAGATCAAGCGAATTCCTCCCCGCTCCCTGACCTCTGTGGGAGTGGCCCCGGTGTACAGTTTGAGAGCTCTCCGGAATGCGGCTCCCGAGGAGTACTCCAGCTGCCTGCCCACGCTCTCTCCCGTCCGCCCAGGCTCCTCCAGCCAATGTCCGGCATGGAAGAGCTTGGTCCACAAAAGGAAATGCCCCAGAGAGGGAAGCCCCACCTCTTTCAACCGTTCGCTCAGATACGGTCGGGTAAGACCGACCTCATCGGCCATCTCTTCAGCCGACCACCGACGGTGCACCGAGTCCATGGCCAGATAGGCCATTCTCAACTCTCGGCGGGGTAGGTAGGGGCTCAACGCCCCTACCACGAAGGATATGGCGCCCCCCTCCCCGGCTCGGGCCACGGTCCTGGCGACCTCATGCCTCAAGTCCTCCACCCGTAGCAGAACGAGGTTTCGAATCCCGGCTCTCCCCAGGCGAAAGAGAGTGAACGGGTCCCTGTGCTTCTGGAGAAGGAGGGCCAATCCAAGATGGGGGAATCGGACACGGAGCCCGGCCAGAACCCTCTCCGAAGAGGGATAGGAGGGTACAGCCTCCAGGGCCACAATGGCCCCTGTGGCAGGTCGCTCCCGTATCACCCGGTTCAGCCCTCCCCAGGAATGACTGAAAGCCAGGGAATGCTGTGACTCCAAAAGCTCCGTCAAGTGGAGCTCCAAGGGTCGGTCACCCGCCAAAACCACCAGAAGAGTCATTAGACCTTCGGAAAAGATATACCCTGGTCCGGAAATGAGTGGGCGGACCCTCGTGAGGCCGCCCAACGTTATGTCCATCTATTCAGAGCCCCCATGAGAGCGGGACTCGTTTCCTGGCACAGAAACCGAGGAGATCCAATGAAGAAGGTGCGCCTTTTCCTGACCGCCATGATCGTTACGCTGGCGTTGGCCGCGACTGCCTGCACCTCCCCCACGGGCCCCGACCACACCCTCGGCTCCGGAAACCACACGCTCGGTTCCGGGAACCACACGCTGGGTTCCGGGAACTAGCCGGACCCTTCCACGCCCGCCAGGGTCTCCTTCATCTCCCGGAGGCCCTGGCGAACTCCCAGGATTTCCTCCGGAGGGGAATCCTGGTACATGGGCTGAGCCGTCGGAATGGCCGGGACAGAGGCGCTCTCTTTCAACGCTGCCTCGGCATCGAAGATGAGCTTGCTCAGGCCGTGTTCCTCTGCGAAAGCCAGGGCCTTGCTGATCCAAGTCCTGCCTTCCCCCTCCTCCCCCAGGGCCCGGCAGGACAATCCCCGGTAAAACAGGACTTGCCCGCGATACACGGGGGACACCTCCTCCCAACCCTCACTGTCCAGCCTAGCCCTCAAGAGTTGATGCTGCCCCCGGTCACCCCTCAACGCAGCAACGAAGGCCAGAGCATCCAGAGCCAGGATTCGCGCCTCCAGGCCCTCAACCTGGCCCGCGACTACTGAATACGCGTCCCAGGCCGCCGAAAGCTCACCGCTTTCCCTGAGAACTCCCGCCAGGTCGAAGAGAGCCCTCAACCTGCCGTCCCTGGAGTCATAGCTCTGCACAGCGAGCCAGCCGTGTTGGATCGCTGCGACCAGGTTGTCACTCAGCTTCTCGACAGTCATGAGGTCATGGTGGGCGATGGCCAGGGCATACCGATCCCCACTTTCCCGCCCGATCTCCATTACCTCCTGGAGGACCTCTCTGGCACGAGGCAAGTTCCCCCGGTCCCTGTACACATTCGCCAGCCCGTCCAGCACCGTCGCCAGCTTCCCGCGGTTCCCGGCTTCCTCCGCAACCCTTCTGGCAACGTCATACCAGGCCACGGATCGAGCCCACTCCGCCCGGGTTCGGAGCACTTTCCCTTGGAAACGAGCTGCGTCGGCCGCAGCGTCGGCAGACCCGGTGGCTTTCGCCAGCTCATAGGCCAACCCAAGGATCTCCAAAGCCCCATTCAGATGCCCCAACCCCTCCACCACCCTTCCCCACTCCAACATAGAGGCCACCAACCCCCCATGGTCGGAGGTTGCCACCGCCCGAAGAACCCGGTCCCACACCCTGGCCTCAGCATCATTTTCGTCGTGTTCGTCGTGGGATTCCAGCTCCTCCCGAACGCCCTTGACCTGATGGCTGATCGACTCAGGATCCGACACCAGCTCATCCTCGACGATCCCTCTGACGACCCGGGCGACCAAGAACCGGCTCCCAATTCTCCGGCTCACCTCGTCGTCCCTTTCGCGATCCTCCAGATCCCTTAGAACGGGCCACCCTGGGAAAGAGCCGGGTTCGCTCTGAAACCCATTTTCTTCAGGGCCTTGGGACTCCAAAGACCCATGCACTTTGGCCAGATCCCGGTGCAGGACAACGGATGCGACCTCGCCCGCCAGAAACATCAACTCTCCCACCACCCCTTTGGTCAGAGTCGGGCGGGGGGTCAGCGAGTCCACTACGAGGAACCACGAACGGGGGCCGTCACTCCCGAGGGCTACCGCGCATGCGCTGGCAATCCCCTCTCCCAACCTCTCCCACCGGCCATGGAGTGAAGGAAGATCCAAAAGCCCCGGAACTCCCATATCCCACGCATTACGGAGAAGAATCGGAGAGAAGGAGCGCCGAGGACGATCGGCTGCGAGGTCCAGGAGAGTGTGTGGATGGGCCAACCCGGGCCCATATTCATCCAGCCACACAACGGCTCCCCGGTCGGCCTCGACAAGGAAGAGGGCTTGCCAGAGATGCTGGAGGATCTTCGACCGGTCCGCTTCGTAGCCATGGAGTGCTAGCGTGCGCCGAAACCGGGCGTCCCTCCGCCCTCGATAGGATTCCAGGTAGACGATATCGGAAAGAGTCATAGATTCCGGGTGTAATCACCAGGAAGGAGGGGGTTTTTGAAAGGTACGGGGAGTGTCTGAAAAATACAACGGCCGGAGCTTGGGCCCGGCGACTCCCCCCCTGAACCAGGCGTCCACGGACCTGGGTCTTCTTCTCATGGTCCTCATCTGGGGAATCAACTTCCCTTTCATCAAAGCCTCCCTGGTCGAACTCCCCCCCCTGGCCTTCAACGCCCTGCGTTTTCCACTGGCTGCCCTCACCGTCTTCCTCGCCATGAGAGCGAGGGGAGGAGTTTCCTGGCCAGAGAAGGCGGACTGGCCCCGCCTGGTGATCCTCGGAGTTTTCGGGAACGTTGTCTACCAGGGCTTCTTCATCTTCGGAATAGACGCCACTTCAGCCGGAAACACCAGCATCCTCCTGGCCACCACCCCCGTTTGGACCCTGGCCTTTTCCACCCTCAGAGGGCACGAGAATCCCGGGGCTCTGGTTTGGTTCGGGATTCTGGCGACCCTCTCGGGAATCTCCCTTGTGGTCCTTGGCGGGGGGATGGCACTGGGAATCCATAGCTCCACCTTGAAGGGAGACCTCCTCATGATCGGGGCCGCCATCACCTGGTCCGCTTACAGCGTGGGCTCACGGGGGATGATCCGGAAGTATGGCTCCCTTCCGGTCACGGCCTGGACCCTTTGGGTCGGCTCCTTCGGCTTGGTGATCCTGGGCTTCCCCTCCCTCCTCCAAGCCCCCCTCGACCAAGTCTCTCCATTCACCTGGCTCGGGGTAGGTTACGCCGGAATCCTGGCCATCGGCCTGGCCTATATCCTTTGGTACAGAGGGGTGCAGAGAATCGGAAACTCCCGTACGGCCGCTTACGCGAATCTCACACCCGTGGTGGCTCTGGCGGTAGCCTGGGTATGGCTGGAGGAGGTACCACGACCCCTTCAGCTTCTGGGGGCAGTGGTGGTTCTGGCAGGGTTGGCCTTGGCCCGGATGGGAGGGGAAAGAAGGAGCTGAGTGACGAGAGTCCTCAGTCCTGAGTCCCAGGCCCCAGCTCTGCCCTGTGCACCACCTCGGGGAATTCGTAGTAGAGAATGCCGTCCTTGGAAATCTCCGACCGGACACGGAAGCCGTCGTCCATGGCGACAAGGACTTTCTCCGCTGCCGGCAAAGAGAGGTTCATGTCGGAAGCGACCTCGGTGACCGTCAGCGTCCCACCTCTGTGGGTGGCCAGGCGCAACACCTTCTGTTGAAGGCGCTGCATGAGAGCTTTCCGCCTATCATTGAGGCCTTTCAGACCCCACCAGAACGACCCTGTGCCCGTCACACCGACCACGCTTCCAACAGCGATGGCAGCAGCCTCCGCCTCCACGATACCCACCACCACCAGGATGGTGGCGAGAAGAATCAGTCCCACCCCGAAGATCCGCCTCAACAGCCCGCCCCGGGGGAGGGGTGGAAGATTCTCCACAGCCATGAGGGCTGGCGTTCTCTCCTCAGGAGCCGGCGGAAGCGCCTGTTGGTACATGTGCCAGGCCAGGCCACAGTTTGGACAGATCACCCGGTTTCGTCGGAACAGCCAGTACCCGAGCCCCCCCAGGCCGTAGGTGAAGAGGCTCACCCCGATGAGAAGGGCAATGTGGGAGGACCGCTTGAAATAGGGAATCCCGTCTCCCTGGTACCCGCATCTTGGGCACCGGCGCACACTGGAGTGCAGGTGCAATCCGGCGGAGGCGGCCGCACCACAGGTGGGACACCGAGTTGTTCCGGCCTCAAGGGTTTCACCGCAAGTTGAGCAACGCATGGCGGTCGGCTCGCGGGTGGAAGGGTGCCTGTGTCAAGAACTCCCTACGAGATCTCCCTTTGGAAGATTCATGGCATCATTGAAGGCGGACTACAAGGACTTGAAGGCCCATGGTAGCCTCGGGTAACCCACCCATCGGCCCGCTGGCGCTCAACACCACGCCGCCGACAGGTGGACTAATGATGAAATAGTTCGGGGCAGAAGACCAGAGGGTCCCGGAAAAGAGGGCCGACTCCTCCCCAAAGGCCATTGGCTTGAGAGGGTAGGCACCATCCGATCCGGAGAGGACGGCTCTGAGATTCACACCGGAAACCCTCAACTCCGGACGTACGGGGACGCCGGTTCCATCCAGGAAGAGAGAACCCGTCCAATCGGCCACCAGCTCCTCCCACCCCAGGCCCACGGCCTCCGTGAGGTTTTCGGTACCCGTCAAGGCAGAAGAGACAAGGACGCGTAGAAGGGCTTCCTGGCCGGACCTCCCGGAAACCTGCTTCAAAAGGAGCCAGCCCGCCCCCCGCTCAGCCAGAGTGCCGGGGGGCACGGATGCAAGGGCACTCACCTGCCCCGGATCCTCCAGGAAGCGCCGCGCTCGGAGCCAGTTCCCCACTCGGTACTGGTAGGCTTTCGCCGGCCGGTGGGCCTCTTCGAAGACCGCTCCAACCAGGTCCTCAGCCATTTGGGCCAGCGCCTCGGACAACCAGAGCGCCTCCTGAGATTCCGCCCCCCTCAGCAATATTCTCTGGTTGAAGTGGACCATGTGTTCGAATTCGTGGGCCAAAACCGCCGGGATGGTGCTGAGGGCGGTGTACTTGCCGATGACAGGCCCCTCTTCTCCCTTCGGATCCGGCACCATCGCGTAGAAGATCTCCCCTTCGTTGCTTCCCTTCCTGCCTTCCAAAAGATCCAGTCCGAAGAAGAAACCTCCTACGAATCCGTCCGAGCCCGGTTCGGTGAGGCGATTCACGGAAGGAGTGAAAAGGATGATCACTCGGTCATTGTCGTCCAGATCCGATTCGTGACCGTACGCTCCGGTGATGGTGGGGTAGACCGGCTCCTCGAATTCCTGGGCCAGGGCCGCCAGATCCAGATCGGTGAATCCCCCTCCGGGGACCTTTTCGTCCAAATAGACCAGGGAGTGGTCTGAGATATATCGGACCCTGGCCGTCACCCTGTCGAACTCGTTGTCGATGTTCAGGACCTTGAAGTTTCTCTCGTCCCCCAAATCCGGAAGGGGGGAGGGGCCCTTCAGTGGAGGAGCCTCCAGCGCCTCCCATGGCGGAGGAGAACTCCCCTCGGCCAGAAGCTCCGCTTCCAAGGCCCTGAGCCGCTCGCCCCAACGGTCCCTGGCGTCCAGAACTGGACCCAGCTTCCGCCCCGGACCCAGGATCGGCTCCGGGCCCAGGGCCGCCCCGGCAGCCACCTGGACGTCCCATCCTCGAGCCGGAAAGGGCCCCGGAACGGAGGGAGCCGGCGACACGCCGTCCGAGGTCAGGCCGACAAGTGAGAAACCATGTTTGGCGCCTCCCACGGTGCCTGTGGAGTGGGGGACCACCAGATAGAGACTTCCGGGAGCCGAGGGAAGGTGGAGGCAGGCGAAGCCCTCGGACGCATCCAGAACCCGGTCCTCACCACGGTCCAGGAGAAGACTCGCCCCCCCCCCCGCTACCGCCAGAAGGGCAGGATCGGTGGTGAGGGTTCCGATCTGAACCCGAAGCTGATAATCACGAGCCAACAGGCAACGGGGGACCTCCACATGAAGCTCTGTGGGGGAGGAGGACACGACCCGGCCCCGGACCCCGGAGAAGGTCACTACGTTCCGATCCCGGTCCAGGCTGAAGTTGGAGCCCTGAATGAGGAGCGTGTCGCCGGCCTTGACCGGATCGGAAGAGATCTGGGTGAGCTCGGGAACCAGGATCGCCTCCGCCCAGAACTCCACCGGAGGGGATTCCATTCCCCGAACAAAGGCCTGAACCCGGTAGGTGCCCAGCGCGGGCCCAAGGGTCAGCCTGGCAAAGGCCAAACCGAGGGAGTCTGTCTCAGAGACTGGGGAATCCACGGTCGCACCGGTGCCGTCGAAGATTTCCCACCGGACCTTCGCGCCATCCACCGCACTCCCGGACCCCTTCCTTTGAATCCGGACTTCCAAAGGAAGGGGAAGCAAGGCCCCGGGCTCGGCAGCCTGGCCATCCCCCTGCACCATCCTGATCTCCAGGTTGGAGGTATCGAGGCCTGTGGGCCCTCCATCCCCGCAGGAGGGCAGAGACAGAAGAGAGCCAAGGGCCAGAAGGCCCAGAGAGGCTCTGCGCAGGTGACGGAAGAAGATCGCTGGGCCTTCGACGGGAGGTTCGCGCCCCATTACGCGGACAGGCTCCTAATTCCTTGAGATTCGGGTGAGCTCCATGAGGTCCAGGATCGGGTTCTCGGTAAAGGCGGCTGCCCCAGTGCGGATCCGGCCCACCACTCGGATCCGCTCCAGAGGGATTAGACCCTGAACCTCCGCCAGACGTTCCGGCGGGACGGCAACGTAGACAAAGGTTCTACTGGGAGATGTGGCCCGGGTGAGGAGGAAGGGCTCCCCCTCATAAAAGTCCGTTCGAATCCGCTCCGCCTCCTCGTGGGAAACGAATTGAAGCTCCCAGCTTACGATCTGGCCCCGGTAGGCGTCCGGATCCTGCATCACCTCCTCGGGCATCACCTCCGAGACGATGCTAGAGCTCACCGAGTCGGAATCCACCCCCAATGGCGCCCAGCTCCATCCGTCGAGCCGCACCCGGACCCAATTTCCCTGCCTGGCCAGCAGCTGGAGCTCGGTCCCGGGTCGGGCCAGAGCCAGGGTGTCCCCATCGGGTCCCGTGAGGATGGGAGCACCCCCGGATCCGCTCCGCCACCAGCCCTCTCCACCTGTGACCCCTCCCGGACCCGGGAAAGCGGGGGCCGGGAGCGACTCGTCCCCCCCGGCAAGATCGGTGGACGGACCCCAAACCCAGGCCAAACGCCTCACCCGGGTCCAGCCCGGTATGTCCTCCAACCTCTCCAAAAGCGCTCCCTCAGCCAGCCGGGCGAGAACCGCCCCGGACGGCTCTGCCCGAAGGTTCTCATGGGGCACGGCGGATACCGTGAGATCGAACCCCCCCCGGTCCGTCACCTGGACGGACCGGGTCCAGATCCAACCTTGAAGGTCGAGCTGCACCCACCGACCCTGTACTTGAGCGACGTGGAAAACCGAGCCGGCCAAGAGGCGTCCTATGATCAACCCCTGGGGCTCCGCCCGCAGGTTCTCCTCCACGCGCACGGTGGCTCGGTTCTGACCCCGGGCCTCTTCAACGACCATAGCCGAAAAGAGAAGGGCCAAAACCATGGAGGCAGCCGGGAGCCTGATACCGAAAGAGCGAAAAACCTTCATAGCTGAAACGAAGAGGGTCGGAGAAGTGTTTAACAATGGACTTGCCTCCTTGGGGGCTCAGTTTGAATCTGACCGGGGTGTCCCGGGACGTCAATTGCGATGATTCCCGTTGCATGGGGCCATCCCTGGCCGATAGCTTTCCGAATTCTGAGGTTCTCCTCCAGCCGGAAGCCAAAGGGCACCGGAACTGACATCATAATGGCACGAATTCCGATTTTTTCGTTGGCCCTTGTTGGGCTCCTGACCGGCCTCATGCCTCACCAGGCGGAAGGTCAGTCCATCCCCTCCTCCTACCGTTTCTTCGAAACCAAACAGGAAGCCGGGATTTTTCTGGGCGTCACCAGCCAGGGAACCGGCCGCTTCGGGTACGGTCCAAGCCCCGGACCCTCCGTTGGAGCCCGGTACGGCATTCACCTGGGTGGCGCCTTCGGTCTGGAGGGGGTTTTCGGATTCCGCCCCACGACCCGGGACGTCGTGGATCCCACCCGTGTGGAAGGGGACATGGTGGTAGGAGAGGCGGATGCGAAGATCTTGAGCTTTGATGCCCGGATTCGCTTCAGCCTCACGGGAGACCGAAGCTGGAAAGGGGTGAACCCCTTCCTCTTCATAGGAGGGGGGATGGCCTGGGATGCCGCCGGTGAGAGTGAGAGCGATGCTCTCCTCCCGCTTCCTGGCGACCGATTCGAGTTCGGCGCCAGATTCATTACCGCCCTGGGTGGGGGGGTACGTTGGTTCTTGACCGAGCGATTTCTCATCCGGGCCGACCTTGCCCTGACTATGAACCGGCT
>JAUXEE010000177.1 GCA_030618065.1 Gemmatimonadota bacterium | reverse complement strand
GCTCCGGAACGCTGACCTATGAGGCGGTGATTCAGCTCACCAACGGAGGAATCGGGCAGACTACCTGTGTGGGCATCGGCGGGGATCCCCTGATCGGCACCAACTTCATCGATGCCCTCTCGGCCTTCAAGAACGACCCGGCCACCGAGGCCATCGTCATGATCGGCGAGATCGGTGGCACCGACGAGCAGGAAGCCGCTGCCTGGGTCAACGAGAATCTGGACATCCCGGTGGTGGGATTCATCGCCGGTCAGACGGCTCCTCCGGGGCGCCGGATGGGACATGCCGGGGCCATCATCAGCGGCTCCGCCGGAACCGCCGAGGAGAAGATCAAGACTTTCGAGGAGAACGGGATCGCTGTCGCGGCCCGGCCCCTCGACATCGCTCAACTCATCAAGGACGCGCTGGGTGGGTAGCCGGTCCCTCCCTGACCTGAAAGGGGAATCGAGTAGGGGATGATACTCTCCGAGATCGTCTCCCCGGCTCGGATCCTGGTCCCGCTGGATGCGGAGACACTGGAGGAGGCCGTGGGCCTCCTTTGCCACCAGCTCGAGTCCTCGCGGACTCTCGAGAAAGGTGCGGGCACTCGCCTGACCGGGGAGTTTCTTTCTGGAGCCAGGGGCGAGGTCGTCCGGGTGAACGAGTGGGTCGTCCTCCTCGCCGCCGAGACCAACGAGGTGGAGAAGCTTGTGGGGTGCCTGGGGTCCGCCCGGGCACCATTCGACATGGGAGACCAGGGAGAGGGGGGGACAGCCTCGATCCTCCTTCTTCTCCTCACTCCCCGGAGGGTTTCCCCCCTAAAGATCCAAGCCATTCCGGCTCTGTCCCGCTTCTTGAGGGATAAGGAGAATGCGGCCCGTTTACGGGACGCTGCCACCACCCGGGAAATCGTCTCCTTCTCGGAATTCATGAACCTGGAGGTACAGGATCAGCTCCTGGTGGCTGACGGCCTGACCCCCCTGAAGTACCGGGTGTATCCGGACACACCTTTGTCAGAGGTCGTGGGCCTTATGGTTCGGCAGGGAATTCGGGCTGTTCCGGTGGTAGGGGAGAAGCTCGATTTCCTGGGGCTCATCACCTCCAGAGAGGCCATCCGCTACCTGGTTCCAGAGCGGTTGACCGGTGCCGGGGGGATGAAGGAGATGGGAAACATCATGGCCCGGGAGATCATGACACGCTCGGTCATGTGCATCTCTGAAGATCAGAGCCTGGTGGAAGCGGCGAACCTCATGGTGAACAAGGGGGTAAGCCAGGTGCCCGTGGTCCGGGGAGGGGAATTGGTGGGGTTTTTGACGGCGGAGACAGCCCTCCAACTTCTTTACGATCCCCAAGCGTAGGCGCTCGAGGGCCTCCCGTTGGGTAACCTGGCCAGGGCCGACACCCACAATCCGGAGGAGAGAGAAGGGGAGATGAACCGCACCCTAGCAATCGTGAAGCCCGACGCCGTGGGTTCGGGCAAAGCCGGGAAGATCCTGGCTCATCTGGAAAAGGCTGGGTTCACCATCAAGGCCATGAAGATGACTCGCCTGACCCAGCTCCAGGCAGGCCGTTTTTACGAGGTTCATCGGGAACGCCCATTCTTCGATTCTCTCCTGGCCTTCATGACATCTGGTCCCTGTCTTCCCGTGGTACTGGAGGCCGAGGGAGCCATACCCCGTCTCCGGGAGACCATCGGTGCGACCGACCCGGTGGAGGCGGCTCCCGGGACCATCCGAGCCCTTTACGCGGAGAACAAGGAGCGGAATGCCATCCACGGCTCGGATTCTGACGAGAACGCCGCTCGAGAGATCGCCTTTTTCTTCTCCGATCAGGAGGTTTTGGAGCTGTCCGGGTAGCGTTTTTCGCGTTGACAGATGCCCTCGATTTCGGCTACCTTTCTCAGCTATGCTAACGATCCCCCTGGGTCGCCTGGAGCGAGAGGGGCGCCTAGAGGTCCGGGCGGAGATCCCGGCGGACGATCCGAGCTGGGAGGGGACGGAGCTTCGGTTCTTAGCCCCTCTTTCTGTTTCCGGCCGGGTGCAATGGGTTCCGAGTGGAGAGGTCCTTGCCCGGCTCATCCTCCAGGGACTCCTGGCCCAGAAATGCCGCCGGTGTTTGGAGCCGGTGAGCGTGAGGGTGGAGGAGGAGTTGGACCTCTTCTTCGCCCCTGTGGATGAGTCTGCGGGGACGGATGTTGGGAGCGTTCGTCCCCTTCCCGAGGGTGTTGGGGGGCTGGATCTGGTCGAAGCGGTCCGGGAAGAGCTGATGCTTTCCCAGTCGCTCCTAGCTCTGTGTAAGCCGGACTGTAAGGGACTCTGTCCCCTGTGCGGGATCAACCTGAACGAGGACCGCTGCGAGTGCTCGCAAGAGGAGTCCGATCCCCGATGGGATGCCCTCAGAGCGCTGAACGAAAAGCGAGAGTAGATCATGGCAGTACCCAAAAGAAGGACTTCCAAACAGCGGAAGCGGAAGCGCAGGACTCATTTCAAGGCCGAGGATGTCTCCACGCAGGCTTGCCCTCGCTGTGGGGATCCAAAGCTGCCTCACCGGGTTTGCCCGACCTGCGGGTTTTACCGGGATGAGGCGGTTCTCGAGGTTGAGCTGGACTGATCGGGGCTGATCCCGTGCGCATCGCCCTTGATGCCATGGGGACCGATTCTGCCCCTTCCACTGAGATCGAGGGGGCCGTCGCGGCCCTGAGGCGCTTCGAGAGAGACTGGGAGATCCTTCTGGTCGGCGATCAGGAGCGGATTGGCGCCGAGCTATCCCACCATACGGGTTTTCCCCAGGATCGTATCTCCGTCGTTCATGCTCCGGACCGCATCGCCTCCGGAGAAGGACCTGCGGCTGCCGTTCGAAGGAAACCCGACTCCTCCATCGTGGTGGGTGTGAAGCTCCAAAAAGAGGGGAAGGCCGACGCTTTCGTGAGCGCTGGATCCACGGGGGCGATCCTGGCCTCCTCCCTCTTCTTTCTTCGGCCTCTTCCCGGGGTGGGCCGCCCCGCCATCGGCGCGGTTCTGCCCACCTCCCATCGGCCCGCGATCCTCCTGGACGCCGGGGCGAATGTCGACTGCAAACCCCAACACCTCCTGCAGTTCGCCCATCTGGGGCATGTCTATGCCCAGGACCTTCTGGGGGTGGAGAGCCCCCGTGTGGGGCTTCTGAACATCGGCGAGGAGGCGGAGAAGGGGAACGAGCTGGCCGTTGAGTCCTACAAGCTCCTGGAAAGCTCGGACCTCCATTTCATCGGGAACATCGAGGGCAGGGAGATCGTCCGGGGGGGGTGTGACGTTCTGGTTTGTGACGGGTTCGACGGGAACCTCATTTTGAAGTTCTACGAGTCGGTGGCGGAGTTCATCATCGGCCTTCTGAGAAAAGAAATGGAAGTCCACCCCGCCGTTGAGTTGGACCTCAACGAGATCTTCCGCTTTCTCGACTATGAAGAGTATGGAGGCGCTCCTCTCCTGGGAGTCGATGGAGTCTCCATCATCATGCATGGGTCCTCATCTCCGAAGGCGATCTGTAACGCCCTCGAGGTGGCCGCACGGGCCGTCGAATCGTCAATGGTGTCCCATATGGCCGGCGAATTGGCCAAAGGGACCGGAAACTAGGAAGAGGAATGGTCAAACACCCCAAACCCCTGGTGGAGATCGCCGGTACGGGTCGGTATCTGCCGGAGCGGGTTCTCACGAACGAGGACCTGGAGAAGATGGTGGAGACGTCCGACCAGTGGATTCGGGACCGCACCGGAATCCGGGAGCGAAGGATCGCCCGGGATGACGAGGGTGCGGCCGACATGGCGGAGAGGGCCGCAAGAGCGGCCATGGCGAAGGCAGGGGTGGAGCCGGGAGAAATCGACATCCTCATTCTCGCTACAGCCACGCCCGATCGTTGGCTGCCCTCCACGGCCTGTGACCTCCAAGCACTCCTGGGGGCTGGAAACGCCATGGCCTTCGATCTTGCCGCGGCCTGTTCCGGGTGGCTCTACGGGCTCACCATGGCCGAGGGATATCTGGTGGCCGGCCGGGGAGAGATCGCTCTGGTTGTGGGCACCGAGAAGATGAGCTCCATCGTGAACTGGGAGGACCGGGCCACCTGCATTCTGTTCGGTGACGGTGCGGGGGCTGCCGTACTTCGTAGGGCCACGGGGGAAAGGGGAATTCTCTCATCTCACCACAAATCCGATGGCACGTTGGGGAATCTCCTCTATAGGCCTGCCGGGGGAGCGGTAATTCCCATGTCACCGGAGGTCCTCGAAAAAAGGGACCATCTCATGAAAATGTCCGGGAGGGAGGTCTTCAAGAACGCCGTCCGGTCCATGGCCGACGCTGCGGACCAGGCTCTCCAACAGGCGGGCCTCACGGGAGATGATATCGACCTCCTGATCCCACATCAGGCCAACATGCGCATCATCAATGCCACCGCGAAATATACCGGGATCCCCATGGAGAAGGTCTACGTCAATGTGGACCGATATGGGAACATGAGCTCCGCGGCCATCCCCGTGGCCCTGGATGAGGCCCAGGAGGAGGGCCTGGTGGGGCCCGGCTCTTTGATCCTTTTGGTGGCGTTCGGTGCAGGGTTCACCTGGTCCGGCATGACCATTCGTCTTTGACCTACTCCTCTGCCGAATCATGTCCGTAGCTCTTCTCTTCCCTGGACAAGGGTCCCAGTTCGTGGGCATGGGCCGAGATCTCTCACTGCCCTTTTCCCAGGCCGCCGAGATCTTCGAGGAAGCCGATGACGTCCTGGGCTTTCATCTCTCCCGGGTAGCGTGGGAGGGCCCGGAGGACGAGCTGACCCTCACGAGGAACGCCCAACCGGCTCTTCTGGTGCACTCCGTTGCGGTTCACAGGGTTTTGGGGGAGGAATTGGGGCCGGTGTCCATGGCGGCCGGGCATTCGCTAGGTGAGTTTTCGGCCCACGTGGCAGCCGGTACTCTCTCCTTCCCGGAGGCTCTCGGGGCGGTCCGGGTACGTGGGGAGCTCATGTTTGAATCGGGTGTGGAGCGTCCAGGGACCATGGCCGCGATCTTGGGGATGGATGACGAGAGTGTGGAGGAGGTATGCCGAGCGGTGCAGGATGAGGGGAAGATCTGTGTGCCGGCGAACTTCAATGCCCGAGGTCAGGTCGTCATCAGTGGCGAAGTAGAAGGCGTCGAAATAGCCATGACCCTGGCCAAAGATGCCGGTGCGAAGAGGGTTGTCGCCCTTTCGGTGTCAGGGGCATTCCACTCTCCCCTCATGGATCCTGCAAGGGAGGGATTGCGGGATAAGCTCGAGAAAACCAAGTTCTCGGATCCTGACTACCCGGTGGTT
>JAUXEE010000078.1 GCA_030618065.1 Gemmatimonadota bacterium | reverse complement strand
CATGCTGTGCGGTCAAATCGGAAAACCCTCCTCCGGCGTCAATCCCCTCCGTGGCCAAAACAACGTGCAGGGCGGCTGCGATATGGGCGCCATCCACTCCGTGTTCCCGGGCTACCAAAAGGTTTCCGACGAAGCTATGAGGGAGAAGTTCGGTACGGCATGGGGTGTGGAGATCCCAACCAACAAGGGCGGACGCATTACCGACTTCATCGAGAAGGCCCATGAGGGTGTCCTCAAGGCCTTCTATGCCTTCGGCGAAGACCCGGTTCGGAGTGAGCCGAACCAGTCCAAGGTTATCGAGAGCCTGGAGAAGTTGGAATTCCTGTTGGTACAGGAAATCTTCATGACGGAAACCGCCAAGCTGGCGGACGTCGTGCTGCCCGCCACCTGCTTTGCGGAGAAGGACGGCACCTTCACCAACAGCGAGCGACGGGTTCAACGGGTGAGAAAGGCAGTCGATCCCCCAGGCGAGGCTCGCCCGGACTGGCAGATCATCTGCGATGTATCGACTGCCATGGGCTACCCTATGCACTATGATTCCGCCAGTGACGTTTTCGACGAAATGGCCAGCCTGACACCCAGTTATGGCGGCATCTCCTATGACCGAATCGACGACGTGGGGTTGCAGTGGCCTTGTCCCACGGAAGAACACCCAGGAACGAAGTATCTGCATGATGGCCGCTTCACCCGGGGCAAGGGCCTGATGAACGTCATCGACTTCCGCCCTCCCGCAGAGATGCCCGATGACGAGTACCCGCTGGTGTTGTCGACGGGTCGTACCCTGTACCACTACAACATCGGCAACATGACGCGGGAGAGTGAAACGATTACACAGAAGGAGGACGAGAATTTCGCCGAGATCCACCCGAAGGACGCTGAACAATTGGGAATCAGCGATGGTGGGCTGGTGCGCGTCACCACGCGGCGTGGCTCAATCGTAGTGCGCGCGAAGGTGGCGAAGAAAACTCGCCCGGGGGCGGTATGGATGCCCTTCCATTTCGTGGAAGCTTCCACCAACCTCCTGACCAACGATGCGTTTGACAACATCACCCGCACCGCCGAGTACAAGTGCTGCGCCGCCAAGCTCGAGCCGGCCGAATCGTTGGAACCCTGTTTGACGGAGTAAGGCGCTTGGCTTCGGTCCCCCGCGGAAGGGTGGGTATGACCGGTCGGCTGTTGTTCTTTTTGCCCCTGGCGCTGGCGTTCTTCATGGGGTGCGACGGCGGAACCGACCCGTCCGGTTTGGACGATTCGACCTTTCCCGATCTCCCCTATGCCAAGGGGATCCGGCTGACCCGGGTGTTGGCCAACCAGGGGGTGGGGATCCCGATTTTCCAAGGTGGTCAATGGGTTCCCCTGGCTGAGCGGAACGCGAGACTCATCGAGGACCGGCAGACGCTCATCTGGGGAGTCTGGGAGGTGGATAAGAAGTGGAAGCCCAGGGTGATTCGGGCGGAGTTGAAGGTCGTCCTGCCTGACGGGGAGAGCGAGACCCTCACCGAAGAGATCTTCGTGGGGAAAGGAACAAGCACATTCGGGAGCAGGGATCTGAGCATCTCCTGGGAGCTTTCCCCCGAACTCGCCGCCCACGGCTCGACCTTTCAGATCTACCTGCTGGAGCTCGACGGCAAGGGAAAAGGCTCCATCCCACTCCCCCCGCCCATCTACCCTCTGACGCCAGAGCCCATCGGCTTCGAGGACAGCCACCAGGTGATCCGGGTCACGGTTGTGCCGGTCCAGCACGAGTATCCTGGAAGCTGCTCCGATGTGCCGGAACTCTCCACCTCCGACGTCGAGACGCTGGGGGAGCTCCTGCACCGGCGCAGCCCCACCCAGCGCGTCGTGATGACCTTGCGGGAACCATTCCTCTGGACCGAATCCCTCGACAGCTATACCGGGCTCTTGGCTGCCCTTTCCCAACTGCGCTTCGAGGACAATGCGAATCCGGCCCAGTACTACGCCGGCCTGGTGCACCACTGTGTTCGGACGGGGGGGCAGGCCATCGATAGGCCCGACTTCCCCACGAAAGAGAACGGGTGGACCAGGACGATCGTGAGCGCCTGGCGCGGTTCGGCACCGTTGACCTCTTCCACCTTCGTTCACGAGATGGGACACGCCCAGGGTCGCCGCCACGTGCGGTGCACCGGCAAGGAGGGCAGCCCCGATCCCGACTATCCCTATCCCAACGGCAACATCGGCGTGTGGGGATACAATATCGTGTTGCCCGACGCGACCATGCCCTGGCTTTCGGGGAAGACCTACAACCCGCAAACCACCTACGACTTCATGGGCTATTGCACGGGATCCCACCACGTTTCCGACTACGGGTGGGAGCTGGTATATCCATTCATCGAAGAGATCAGTAGTTGGGAGATCCCTGGTCAGCCGTCACCTGGGCCTCCCCAGTTTCCGATCGACGGCGGTAGCCTGCTCATCGGAGCCGTCGAACCCGATGGTGACGAGCACTGGTTCACGCTTCCCGGAAGTGCGGGGGCCCGGAGCCCCACTCCAGGATACTATGCAGAGTTCTCGACGGCGGGGGGGACCTTACGCGTCCCGGTCTCGGCCCGAGTCCAAAGCGGAAGCGGTGTGACCAACATCGTGGTGGAGCTTCCCCTTCCACTGGACAAGGTCTCCGAAATCACGCTCCTGGCTCCAGAGAAGCGTACCGTTGTCGACCTTCAGGCCGTCCGCCGGCATGGGGGTTGAGAAGGGGGAGGGATAGTCCAACCGCCGACGCTGTCCTGGTCGTGGACGACTACGAAGAAGGCGGTTCCTGGCTAGCCTTGGTGTCCCCGGGGGAACCGCCACCAAGCCCGAAGCGTTCGATGGGGTAGTCCATGGTGCCGCGCGAGTCGCGCGGACTCACCCATTTATAGGGGCGCTTTGCAGTGAACCGACTTCGGACTTCAAGGTCCGTCGGCATCCGTCATCGTCGTATCATGCTGGTGCTGTCTACCGTGGCCCTGTCGCTGGGAGGGCCGGCCGCCGGCCAGCTCCGCCCACTCCCGGATACCGTAGTCGTCCCCGGTATCAGGTACGGGGCCGGGAGTCTCAGGCGACTCCTCATGGGAGCGCACTACCGGGAGCTCTGGACCACCCCCATCCGGGTCGAGGTGCTCGATCTCCAGCGGTTTGCCGGCGGCCTGACGCCCGTCCGCGCTCACGCGGGCAGTCAGACCACATCGCTTCGTTTCCACGGGGCTGACGGACGGACCTACCAGTTCCGGAGCGTCTTCAAGACACCCACGGCCAGGCTGCCTCAGTCATTCCAAGGGGGCCTGGTGGCAGACCTGATCCAAGACGGAGCGAGCGCCTCACACCCGACGGGTGCGCTTGTGGTGTCGCCCCTGCTGGAGGCCGTCGGTGTGCTTCACGCCAAGCCGACCCTCGCTGTCATGCCCGACGACGCTTCCCTTGGCGAGTTCCGCCGGCAGTTCGCTGGGCTCTTGGGGATCATCGAGGAACGCCCCGATGAGGCGGATGACGAAGGGAGAGGGGGCTTCGGCGCGGCGATCAAGGTCATCGGACCCGACCGGCTCTTCGAGCGGATCGACGACGGACCAGAGGATCTGGTGGACGCACACGCCTTTCTGACGGCCCGCCTCATGGACATTCTCGTCGGAGACCGTGACCGGCACCGGGACAACTGGCGTTGGGCCCTCCTGGACGACTCCGGCCCGGTCAGATCGTGGGTGCCAATTTCCCGGGATCACGACGAGGCTTTCGTCAAGCTGGATGGCGTGGCGCTCAGCATCGCCACTCGTTTCTATCCACAGCTCGTGAGCTTCGGGCCCGAGTACTCCAACACGCTCAACCTCAATTGGCATGCCCGAGAGGTGGACCGGCGTTTCCTGGCGGGCCTGGACCGTGCGGCGTGGGACTCGACCTCAGCTTGGGTCCAGAATCTGCTCACCGACCAGGTCATCGAAGATGCGGTTCGCCGGCTTCCTACATCGTTGTACGGGGTCGGTGGAAAAAATCTGGCCGCAGCCCTGAAGAATCGGCGCGACGGGCTGAAGGAAGAGGCGAACGGGTACTACGACCTGCTGGCCAGGGAAGTCGAGATTCACGCCACCAATGAAGCCGAGATCGTCGAGATCCTGCGTGTGAACCATCGGTTCGTCGATGTGTCGCTTCGCGCAAACCGGGAGGGAGCCCGGGTCTATTTCCATCGGCGCTTCGATGCCAGAGAGACGCGTGAGGTGCGGATCGGCCTCTGGGGTGGAGCGGACCGTGCGATCGTGAGGGGGGATGGAGATGCGGACATCACCCTGCGAATCATCGGCGGTGGTGGCCGGGATGAGTTGGTGGACTCCAGCCGCGTCGGGGGAGTCCGCTTCTACGACGCGGGCAAGCAGACCACCGTGGAGCTGGGCCCCCACTCGACCTTGGACTCCCGTCCCTATGACGAATGGATCGGGTCGGACCTGGATCGCTATCCGCCCCGCGATTGGGGAATGTGGGCCCGTCCCAACGCCTGGGTAGAGGTCGGACCCAACTTCGGGGTGCTTCTCGGTGCAGGCTACACCTTCACGAAATATGGCTTTCGCAAGCGTCCCTTCGCATCTCAGGTGACAGTGAGGGGCGGCTTGGCCACGGGTGACGGTTGGGGCCAGGTGGGCATCGCAGGCGTCTTCCAGCGGGAGAATTCCACCACCCGATTCGAAGTCGACGCCGGGATCTCGGGAATCGACATCCTGCGTTACCACGGGCTAGGGAACGACACCGAAAGAGAGGTGTCCCAGCGGCTCTTCCTCGTCGAACTGAGCCAAGTCCGCCTCGAACCCCGTTTGGTGCTCACCTTGGGCGAGGAGATGGAGCTCTCTCTGGGTTCCTTCGCTCGATTCTCTCGGACAGGGAGTAACGAATCCATCTTCTTCCAATCCATCCAGGACACACTGTACGGGGCTGGGGAGCTGGGCCGGATCGGGGCCAAGGTGGGCTTCGCGTGGAATACACGCAGCCACCAGCTCTCCCTGACAAGTGGGTTCGGTATTCGGGCCGCGGGGGAGTTCACCCCAGCCGTGTGGGATGTCGGGGAGACGTTCGGGAAGATCGGCGCTGAGGCAGCGGCCTTCCTGACCGCCACGGACCGCGTGCTTCGGCCGACGCTGGCCTTCCGCGTGGGAGGAGAGAAGGTGTTTGGCCAAGCACCCTTCCAGGAGGCTGCGTACCTGGGCGGTCGTTCCAACCTGCGTGGGTGGTCGGCCGAACGGTTCGCGGGGGACGCTTCGGCGTATGGCAGCGCGGAGCTGAGGCTCCGGTTGGGCGATTTCTTCTTCATTCTGCCTGGTGAAGGTGGAGTCTTCGGGCTGGCGGACGTGGGCAGGGTCTTCGTAGACGGGGACTCACCTGGCGGGTGGCATACCGGGTTCGGCGGAGGAGTCTGGCTCACCTTCTGCACCTTCCTGGACACGAGCAATTCCGTCTCGCTGTCCGTCGTGGGGAGCGAAGAACGAACCACCTACTACATGGGGATGGGCTTCGGTTTCTGAGGTTTTGGAGGCTCTTCGCCACTTGCGCAGAGCCTCCTTTGACGACCTCCCGCCTTTCCAACCTGGTCAACGATCCGCACATTGCAGGTCGTCTTCCGGCTAGGTTCGGGAGGAGTGCCCTGAATCGCAACAGCGACAACCAAGAAGGGGGAGAACCTGATGCTTCCCAGAGCTAGAATCCCCTACGGCACCTGGGGCAGTAGCTACTTCCCGGCCTGGCAAACCTCCGCTCTGGCGGAAGTGAACATCGGCCAGTTCGCCGGGGAATCCATGGCCCGGATCCTCGGCCTGAGGGGTGTGAAGAAGTCCGAACTCGAGTACCTGATCATAGGATCCACGATCCCCTGGCACTGGAAGTTCTGGACTACGCCTCTGGTTTCCTCTTGCATGGGGCATCGGATTCCCGGCTACCATGTGGAGCAGGCATGCGCCACCGGCCTGCAAGCCGTTCTTCTGGCTGGGGCCGAAGTGGATAACGGGGCCGCCGACGTGGTGGGGGTTCTGACCTTCGACCGGACCAGCGATTCCCCTGTCGGTGTTTTCCCGGAAAGGCGGGCCCACGAGCGGACGCAGGCTCTCGCCGACGTTTGGGACAACTTCGGCTTCGACCCGGCCACCGGGAACGCCATGATCGCCGCCGCCGGCATCGCCGCCCGGAAGTACAAGACAGACCGAGCCGAGGTGGACGAGGTGGCCTACCATCGTCACCAACAGTACTTCGAGGCGAAGAACTCGGGGTTTCTCGATCGAGTTCTCGTTCCCCTGGAGGTCTTGAATGTGGCGGGGAGGCCGTTGGGCCGGATCGACGATGACCTGGGCGCCAGGGATCTCACCCTGGATGGCCTCCGGGCCATGCGGGAGCTGGATACCTGCGTGACCGGCGGGACCCAGACCCATGCCTCCGACGGGATGGCCGCCCTTCTGGTCACCAGTGAGGATAGGGCCAAAGAGCTGAGCGTCAGGCCCGAGATCGATATCCGATTCGTGGCGAAGACGGAGGTTCGGACGCAGCCCAGTCTGATGCCGGAAGCCCCTGCCTTTGCGGTCCAGAAGCTTCTGGACCGGACCGGCCTGACCATGGCCGACATGGCCGTGGTGAAAAACCACAACCCCTTTGCCGTGAACGACGTCATCTTCGCCGAGCTTCTGGACTACGACTGGCGGGAGATGAACAACACCGGGTGTCCCCTGGTCTGGGGTCATCCCCAAGGGCCGACCCTCACCAGAGTCCTCATCGAGGCCCTCGAGGAGGCTGTGGAGCTGGGTGGCGGAAACGTATTGGTGTTCGGCTGCGCAGCAGGTGACGTCGGCATCGCATCCATCTTCCAAGTTTCCTGAGGAGAGAAGGCACCATGACTCAGACACTGAGAGAGCCGACCCTCCAAACCCTTGGACTGGGTACGGTCCTGGACGTCTTCAAGAATGCCCGCCTTCCCGCCGATCCTGCCGGGCTGGTGGACGAGGTCTTCGGAAAGAGTGGTCAGCGGGGCTCCCTGGTCATCTCGGGGGCCAGTGGCATCGTGGGAGCGGGCAAGACCATGCAACTGGGGTCCAGGCTGCATCCCTACGGCGTGCCCGTGGTGGCCCTGGATCTTCCCGGTGCCCCGGATGGACTGGGGGCCCAGTACCCCGGTCTGGCTCAGGCTTTTGGGAAGGAGGGTGCCGACGCCGTCATGGGGGGCATCATCCGTATGAGCTATGACGGGAAGAGTCTCCCCGAAGAGCTGAAGCAGCTTCGGCCCCGCTTCTTGTTGGAGGCTATCCCGGAGATTCTTGAAGTGAAGAAGGCCCACTACCGGGTTTTCCGGGAAGCTTTCCCGGACATCGCCATCCGCTCCGTCACCTCGGGCTTTCCCAGCTCAGAGCTGGGCGTGGGAATCGCCCACCCGGCCTTTCCCCACGAGATCAACAAGATCTGGGAGGTGGTGGAGCCCGAGCCATCGGCCGTGACCCAGCTCCTCTGGGCCCTGGGCCTGGTTCCCGTGCCGGTGAGCGATCACTGGTCCTTCGTCCTGGACGTCCTCTTCTGCGGAATCACCCTGGCAGGCCTTCGGTACCATGAGGCGAGCAACATGCCCTTTTGGAAGATCGACAAGCTCGTCCGGAAATTGGTAGGGCCGAACCCCTTCAGGGCACACGACGTCATCGGGGCCAAAGGCGCCGATTTCCTCACCTGGTCCTGTCTTCACCACCTGAGTGGGATGTATGGAGAGGTGTTCGAGCCTACGGCAGAGCTGGAAGAGCGGATGGAGACCGGCCAGACATGGTATCCACCCAACCACTTCCGTCCCCTGGTG
>JAUXEE010000220.1 GCA_030618065.1 Gemmatimonadota bacterium | reverse complement strand
AGCCTACCTGTATCTGGAAGAATGGGATCTGGCCGCTCAGCATGCCCAAGAGGTACCCATCGACCACATCGAGTACGGTCACTTCAACGCCGAGGCCGAACTCAACGAGCTATGGGACATCACCTGGGACAACGACGACGGCTCCGTGTGGGGTGAGGTTCACGAGGGTAAGCTGTACGGCGTACCGGCTGTGGCTCTCTGGGAGGACGACCCCCGGGTCGACGTGACTCACTGCGGCGAATGGTCCAGCGAGTTCGGGGGCAAAGTTTCCCGGGTGAGTTCCGAGTGCTGGGACTATCGGTCCGAAAGCAACAAATATCCCCAGTACGTACCGAACAAATACGATGACATTGGATCGGACATCGAGTATTTCGTGGGCACCGAAAGCCCCCTCATCTTGGCCGAGGTGGCTCTAAGGCGGGACGGGAATTTGGCGGCGTTCACCACCCATATCAACACGTTGCGGTCGCATTTTGGTTTGGACCCCATCGAACAGCCGACTACCATAGGATCATTGGAATGGCCCAATGCGGAGGACGACGCCTGGTCCATCCTGGACAGGGAGCGATACTTGACTCTGTGGCTCCACAGCCGGAGGCAGATGGATCTCCGCCGTTGGAACCACCCGTTCCTCACCGACTCCCCGTACCCCGCACTGGTCCCGGCCCACGAAGGGCTCTATTCGGGGCCGCGTTACATGTGGTGTCAGCCCATCCCTGCCCAGGAGTGCAACGCCAATAGGTTGATCGCCAACAACGCCGAACTGTGCGGCACGATCCCACCTCCCGGAGGTTGAGGTATCGATCCGCCGAGTTGAGGTAAGGTAGTTGGGCTCCATCCACCCACTTGGCGGGCGGCGACTCTCATCGTCGCCCGCCCATTCCTAATGGAGACAATCGATGAACCGTAGAGTGTTTCTCGCCCTGGCCATCGCGGTCTTGCCCATGGGCGCGGGAGCCTGTGCAGCTGGCGGGGCCGGTGCAGGCACAAGTGGTGACCGGGAACTACTGACCTTGGAGGACTTTGCACAGTACGAGGCCATGGACGTCTACTCGGTGATCCGGCGCCTCAGAGGCCACTGGTTCCATGCCCGGTCCACTGGGACCATGTTGGATCCTGACTTGGGCGCCAACAATGAGTCCCAGATTAAGGTCTACGTCGACGGGGCCCTCCGAACCCGAGGAATAGAAGCGCTGAAGGAGCTATCCATCAATGAGGTTCGGGAGATGCGGCATCTGGATAGTCGGGACGCCACCATGCAGTATGGAACCGACCATGGTGCCGGCGCCATCCTCGTCACCACTGGGCGATAATGCTCCTCTTTGGAGACACGAGCGGGCGGCGGCCCTAGGTCGCCGCCCGCTGATTCTCTCCTGCTCTCAGGGTGTTCCGGAACGTACGGGGGTTGCGGGCCCTATTCCAGCTCCGGCTGTTATTCCCTTACCGCCCTACCCCCCACCAAGAATCTCGTCCAGGATCGCGGGCCAACCACCGGCCTTCCCCCATGCCTCTTTGTAGACGATTTCCCCGCCCGGCTTGATGATGTAAGCGCTGTTGGGTAGACCCCCGTAGGCCTCCCTCACGGCGTTGTCCATCTTGTCCACCACGATGACGCGCTCCACGCCCAGCTCCGAACGGCAACGGCCCGCCAGCTCCAGGCGTTCATCCATCTCCACCGGCTGGTCGATATCCTGGAACTGCATCTGGTTGGGGTGAGCTTCCCGCTGGTAGAGAATAATGAAGTGGACCTTACCTTCGTACTTCTTGAAGGTCTCTTCCCCGACGGCAACCTGCCGCCTGAAGGGGGGTCAGGTGAAGGAGCCGAACTCGATGACGATGGGTGTCTCGGCCGCCATGGCCATGAGGTTGAATGGCTCGTTTTCCAGGGTGAGGAGGTCGAAGTCCGGGGCCATCTCACCGGCCTTCGGGGAGGTCTCGGAGAACTCGTCGAAGCGAGCCGACTGGGCCTGGGCCTTGTCGGGGGCCAGGGCTAGAAGAAGGAGGCAGAGCCCCAGGAGGAGGCCCGGGACGACGCGCTTACCGCGAGTGAAGGGTGCAGGCATAGGTCCTTCCCAGTGAGGGGTTTGAAGATGCTCGGCGTTAATCTCCGTCTCCTCTCGCGGTTTCGCAACTTGGGGCAGGGCCATAACCGGAGTCCGGGTCGGGCGACCGGCCCACACCCAGGGCTGGACAGAGAGGGCGGCAACCCTGAGAATCATGTCGGCCATCACATATTGGATGAACTACGACAGATGGACCACGGCAGACGGACCACGACCACTTCACCCGGGGCAGAGCATGGCTCGCATCAAAGGGCAGATCGGATTCTGGTTGGCTGTTCCACTTCTGATGGGAGGCGTTTCCTGCGCCGACGGCGGAGGTGACGTGGGCGGAACCGACATCTCAGGCATGGTTGCCACCTTGGAGCTGGACGCCGCTTACCCTGAAGCTTTCAGCTACTTGAGCGGAGTCCGGGAGCTTCCCGACGGGAAGCTCCTGGCGGCGGATCCCCTTAGCCAGGTCGTCCTCCGGGTGGATATGGACGCCGGCACCGCCGATACCCTTGGCGGCGTGGGAGGAGGCCCTGAGGAGTACAGGCAGCCCGACCAGGTCTTCCCCCTCCCCGGGGACTCCACCCTCCTGGTGGACCTGGGAAAGACCTACCTGACCGTCATCGGCCCGGACGGCGCCTTCCACGACGGCATGTCCATGGCGCTACCCACCGAGGACGGAGCCCCATCCATCATCATGCCACGGGCTTTGGACTCCTCCGGTCGCATCTATTCCGAAATGATCGGAGGCTTCGGGCAGGGCCCCTCGGATTCCGTGGGCATCTCCCGCTACGACCGTTCAGAAAACATCACGGAGGCGGTGGTCACAACCTGGAGGACCGAGCCCTTGGTGAACCGGACGGGTGGGAACGTCAGGATGAGCCTCCCTCGAATGGTTCCGAATGATGACTGGGCCGTGGGTTCCGACGGCCGCATAGCAGTGATCCGGGCCAACGGATACTCTGTGGAGTGGCATCTTCCCGACGGTCAGGTGGTGTTAGGCCCCGAGACCCCTTATGAAACCATGACCATCTCCTATGCCGACAAAGAGGCGGACCTGGAGCAGTCCAGAAGCGCAGGTTTGACGATTTCCATCATGAGTAGCAGTTCAGGCGCCACCAGCATGCAGATGAGTCGGGGTGGGAGTCGGGGAGGAGGGGACGGACCTTCGGTAGAAGACCAGGAGTGGGGCGAGACCTTCCCCCCCTTCCGGAACCGGCGCTCCATGGTGTCCCCGATGAACGAAGTCTGGGTACAACGGTGGCTGCCCGCAGACCAGCCTCCGAGAATGGACGTCTTCGGGCCCGACGGGGTCCTGAAGGGATCGGTGATCACGCCCGAGAACTCTCAGCTCATCGGATTCGGGACGGGGCCAGCAGGCGGTGACGTGGCCTACTTCGTCCGAACCGACGAGGTGGACCTTCAGTGGCTGGAGCGGTACCGGGTGGTGCGGGAGTAGCCGCCACCCTGCCCGCGGCGGCAGCCTCCCGGTTCGCGGTAGCCGCCACCCGGCTCGCGGCAGCCGACCCTACCCTCCCGAGTTCAGGGCGTCGATGATCCCCGAGGGGTCCACCCCCAACCCGGTGGCCGCCTCCCGGAGCCGAGCGTCCGGATCGATCTCCAGGCCCTTGCCGGCGTGGATGGCCAGCAGCTCTTCCAGGTCGTAGCCGAACTCCTGGGCGTACTCCCGGAGGGTGATCCGCCCCAACCCCGATGGCGGGTGTGCGAAGGACCCAGCCGACGCATCGGAGCCGGATCCAGCCCCGGAGCCGGAACCCGCCCCAGCCCCGGATCCAGTGCCTTGTCCCGCACCCCTTCCCTGGCCTCCGGTAGAGCCCGCGGCCATCTCTGCGGGAGTCGCGGACCTAGCGACACTGAGGACGATGTCCGCTATGGCCTGGGCCATCGTCCCGTTCACCTGTGCTATGTCGATGAGCCGTTGGGTCGGCCCCTCCAACACCACCCCCGCCTCGACCAACGCTACCTGAGCTTCTTCACAATCCACGATCACAGCCCCTTCACCCTCCCACCGTTGGAAGTCGACGATCCTTCGACAAAAAGCGTCCAGGCGGCTTTCTTCGGCGTGACCCCAGGGTGGGGAGCCCCGAGTGGACTCCCAGTAGGCCTTGATGTCCTCTCCGGCGTTCAGGAACTGTTCGAAGGGAGGGACCCGGACCAGGGGGCCTATCAGAAAGGCGAGGCTCAATCCCAAGGCTACAGAAGATTCCGGGGTGAAAACCCGAATCTTCTTGGATCTGTCCTTCAGGTAACCGACAATGGGCCTCCAATTCAGAACGATGTGCCAGATCCCGGTGGTCAGGAAGAGTACCATGACCGTGGTATGGACAGCGCTGTACTGGTCTTTGGTGAGGCCGAACAGCGTCCAGCCGGCCCAGTACGCCACACGCCCCTGCGGGCTCAGAAAGAGCATGAGCCCGGAGAGTCCGAGGAAGATGAAGGAGAGAAATACGGTAAGAGATATGATGCGGCGGATCTTCATGGCTTCT
>JAUXEE010000047.1 GCA_030618065.1 Gemmatimonadota bacterium | reverse complement strand
GGTGCACAGCAACGGCTCGCAGAAGTGATGGCCGGTCGCTTTGGGAAACCAGGCGGCCCAGATGCCTATTCCGTCTCGCTCAGATACCTCTTCGCAGGGGCCCATGATCGTGCCGTCGAGTGGCTCGAAAGAGCCTACCCGGACGGTGGCGGATGGATGCCGTACCTGGGGCTTCCGATCTTCGACTCCCTGCGCTCCGACCCGCGCTTCCAGGATCTGGTTCGTCGGATGAAACTTCCGGGGTGAGGCGCGGCAGGATTCTCCGACGGCATCAGCGTTTCCAGGCAGCCGACTGTGCCGAGGTTGTGTCTTTCTTTACCTCTCGGTCCCCTTCCAGAATCGAACTTGAAAACCGGTGCGTCTCCTGGGCTTCCTGTCGCAGCTG
The DNA here is from genome assembly GCA_030618065.1 of Gemmatimonadota bacterium. Lineage (GTDB taxonomy): Bacteria > Gemmatimonadota > Gemmatimonadetes > Longimicrobiales > Gaopeijiaceae > JABDNZ01. The sequence goes on along the minus strand of JAUXEE010000047.1, from coordinate 8,706 downwards.
GTTCGACTCACTGACGTTACCGCGGTAACACCGCTATACCGCCTTGCCCGGTCGCATTAGCGAAGGGACGTTTCAGCTGAAACGTCTCGACAAACAACTACCACTACTAACTTCAACTTCGGCATGCCCGTCCTTTCCTTCACCTGCCTGCTGTGAAAGGCTCGATCAACTCCTCTTTCTCCGCCGTTTTCCTGAATCTTCGGTCATTGTTGATGCTTATGAAATCGGCATGGAACGTGCTGGTTCGGCTCCCTTGATGGGTCCCTGGGTTTTGCTTGACCTTCTCCTGAGGCCCGTCTACATTCGGGCGTCCGAAAAAGTGACCGACCTCACAAACGTTTAGGGCATTCCCATGGCGGGATCCTACGTTCCTCTCCTGATTCTCTTCACGGCCTCGGCGGTCGCCGCTCTCGGTTTCGTTGCCATCTCCACTATCCTCAACCCTCGAAGGCCTACTCCCCAAAAGGATATGCCCTACGAGTCGGGGATGATTCCGTTGGGTGACACGCGGGCCCGCTTTTCAGTGAAGTTCTACGTCGTCGCCATCAGCTTCATCGTCTTCGACCTGGAGACGGTGTTTCTGATCCCATGGGCGGTCCAGGTAAGGGAGCTGGGCTGGAGCGCCTTTTTGGCGGTGACCCTCTTCGTCATGGTCCTGGCGGTCGGACTTCTCTACGAATGGAAAAAAGGAGGCCTTGAGTGGGACTGATCGACAAGGTTCCTCCTAGGGTGGTGGGGGAATCTCCCGCCCTCCTGGGGGAGGGTACCCCTGCATTCCTGACCTCCAAAATCGATTTCCTGGTGAACTGGTCCCGAAGGAACTCCCTCTGGCCCATGCCCCTCGGAACCGCGTGTTGCGGGATCGAGATGATGGCAGCCTTTGCCAGTGACTTCGATCTGGCTCGTTTCGGCATGGAGCGGATGTCCTTCAGCCCCAGGCAGGCGGACGTTCTCATCTGCGCGGGGCGGGTGACCTATAAGTTCGCCCCAGTCTTGCGCCGGATTTGGGACCAGATGACCCAGCCCAAATGGTGCGTGTCCATGGGCGCATGTGCCAGCACCGGGGGTGTGTTCGACGTCTACTCCATGGTTCAGGGGATCGACACCGTGATCCCGGTGGACGTCTATGTTCCAGGATGTCCTCCCCGGCCCGAGAGTTTGATTTACGCTCTCATGATGATCCAGGAGAAGATCAGGCAGGAGAAGCTGGATCAGCATGCCATCCTCAGGGCCGAAGACCCGGCGGCCGTTGCCAAACCCCGAGCCGACGCCGAGGAAATCGCCTCCGTCTCCGGACCCTTTGGGAACTCCACACAGCAGAATCGGGTGAGCGGCTCCGTCCGGACGGATGCGATCAGCCGTCCTGGCGACCGGATTCCATAGGGCGAATGGGAAGAAAGGGCAGCTCCATGGCTGACGACAAATCCAGCTTCGATTCGGTGGCGGAGGGGCCGAGGCCTTCCTCAGAGGTCACCGTGTCTCCGGTAAAGGTCGATTCCCCGGCCCGGGCCCATCCGTCCGTGACGGCTCTGACGGACCAATTCGGGGAAGCGATCCTCCGGCACGAAGTGGTGGCCACCGATCAACACATCGTTTTCATTCCCCCGGACAGGAACCTGGAGATCCTTTCCTGGCTCCGGGACGATCTGGACCAACAGTACGATCTTTTACGAGATGTGACCGCCGTGGACTACGGGGGTGGCCGGCCTCTTCAGGTCGTCTATCAACTCTTCTCCCTCTTCCACAAGCAGGCTCTCAGGGTCAAGTGTGAGCTGCCCTTGGACGCTCTGGAGATCGAATCCGTGTGCGGTCTCTGGATGGCGGCCAATTGGCTGGAACGAGAGGTCTACGACCTGTTCGGGATCACATTCAAAAACCATCCTGATCTCCGGCGGATACTCATGCCCCCCGACTACGCGGAAGGGCACCCTCTCCGGAAGGACTTTCCTCTTCGAGGCCGGTTCTCACGGGCCGAGCAAACCCGAAGGGCGCTGAGTCAGGATCTGAAACACTACTACTTCGACGACGAGATCGAGTTGGGCGGCGAATCCCAGGCCTTACCGCCCATGGATGGGCCCCAAGCCCTGCCGTCGGGGGAAAACGAAGCGGAGGCGGAGGTGGAGACGGGGGTGGAAGCTTCCGAATAGGAGCTTCCTTCGGACTACGTAAGAGCGCGAAACGGGATACGAGATACATGGCCCAGAAAACCGTCGAGTTTACTCTCGGCCGCAATCCGGAGATGGGGATGGATGGGAGGCCCGTCATGGGTCCCCTGGCCCCCATCGACCTTCCGGAGCCGGACATCGAATCCGATAACATGCTCCTCAACATCGGGCCCCAGCACCCGGCTACCCACGGGGTGCTCCGACTGATTTGTGAGCTGGATGGGGAGACGATCGTCCGGTGCATTCCCCACATCGGATACCTCCACTCTTCCTTCGAAAAGCTTGGGGAGTATCGGACGTGGAACCAGGTGGTCACCCTCACCGACAGGATGGATTACCTGGCGCCCCTCATCTACAACTGCGCGTACGTCATGAGCGTGGAGGCGATGATGGGGATCGAGGTCACGGAGCGATGCAAGCTCACCCGGGTCATCATGATGGAGATGGACCGGATCTTCGGGCACCTCCTATGGCTCGGCACATTCGCCATGGACGTAGGGGCCTTCACTCCCTTCCTGTACACCTTCGAGGAGCGGGAGAAGATCTACACCCTCCATGAATCCTACACCGGCGCTCGCATCACCACCTCCGCCACCCGGGTCGGGGGGATGATGTCGGAGATGCCCGAGGGGTGGGACCAGGGGGTTCGGGACTTTTGCAACGGGCTGCCGCGAACCCTGGACGAGTGTGATACCCTCCTGAACGAGAACGGGCTCCTTCTTGGCCGGACCCAGGGGATCGGGGTCATCTCCGGTGAGGACGCCCTGAACTATGGCCTCACCGGGCCGAATCTCCGCGGTAGCGGGGTGCCGTACGACGTCAGGAAAGACCAGCCCTACTACGACTACGAGAGCTACGACTTCGAGATCCCCGTGGGAGAGTATGGGGATTGTCACGACCGGTACCTGGTACGGACGGAGGAGATGCGGCAGAGCTTGAGAATCCTCCACCAGGCTCTGGATCGGCTCCCGAAGGCCGAGGGTCCCATGGATGTCCCGGACCCGAGGATCTCCCTCCCCGCGAAGACGGACGCCATGAACGACATGGAGTCCATGATCCATCATTTCAAGCTCGTCACCGATGGAATCCATGCCCCCGCCGGGGAGTCGTATTTCCCGGTGGAGGCCTCGAAGGGAGAGTTGGGGATGTACGTCGTGAGCGACGGGGGGACGAAGCCGGTTCGGTGGCGGGTCCGTCCACCCTCTTTCGTGAATCTCGCGGCCCTCCCCAAGCTGCTGGAAGGCCACCTCCTCGCGGACCTGATCACCATCAACGCCAGCATCGACATCGTCCTGGGGGAGATTGACCGATGAGTGAAGCGCGGAGGATCCCCTTCAACAACCCTGGCTGGGCAGGAAACACAGGTGAATTCCAGCTCACCGAAGCCCAGGTCAGGGGTGACGAGTACGTTGGGAAGCGTCCCCCGGAAGGTGGCCATCCTTCAGGGACCTCGACCTATCCCTACATGCTCGCCGAAAAGGATCCCGAGGCTCCGCTCTTCGAGGGGGCATACCAAGAGAGGTTCGAGAAGATTCGGAGCCGGTACCCCGATGCCCGCTCGGCTCTTCTCCCTTCCCTCGGAATGGCCCAGGAGCTTCGGGGACACCTTTCCCCGGAGACCATGGAGCAGGTGGCTCAGCTCCTCGGGCTCTCTCCCGCATATGTCCGGGGAGTGGCCACCTTCTACACCATGTACAACAAGCGTCCTGTAGGGCGCTTTCTCATTCAGGTCTGCACGAACATCAGCTGCAGTCTGTGCGGCGGAGACGATGTTCTGCAGGCTTTCTTGAACAACACCGGCACCGAAATGGGGGAAACCTCCGAAGACGGGAACTTCACGGTCATGGAGGCCGAATGCCTGGCGGGATGCGGGTTTCCCACCACGGTCCAGATCAACTCTCGTTACTACGAGAACGTGATGCCCAAGGATGTTCCGGAGATTCTGGAGCGCCTCAAGGCCCAGGGTGAATAGATGGCATACCCATATACGCACGAGAAAGAGGTCCGGATCCTCTCCAAACATTTTGGAGAGCCGGAAGCCCGGACCGTGGAAGGCTGGAAGGCCCGGGGGGGGTACCAGACCCTCTCCATGGCTTTCGAGATGGGCAGGAACGCCATCATCGACGAGGTAAAAGCCTCGGGCCTTCGGGGAAGGGGAGGGGCGGGGTTCCCGGCCGGGGTCAAGTGGAGTTTCATGCCCCAGGATGGTGGGCGCCCCCACTACCTCCTCTGTAACGCCGATGAATCGGAGCCCGGAACCTTCAAAGACCGGGAGCTCCTCCGGTGGGCACCCCACCAGGTCATCGAGGGAATGATCATCGCGGCCTACGCCATCCGGGCGGAGCAGGCGTACGTCTACTGCCGGGGTGAGTTCTTCGAGACCACCCAGATCTTGGCCCGGGCCATCGAGGAGGCCTACGAGGCCGGCTACCTGGGGAAGGATATCCTGGGATCCGGTGTGAATGTGGACATCACCGTCCATTGTGGTGGTGGCGCCTACATTTGCGGTGAGGAAACGGCCCTCATGAACTCCCTGGAGGGCAGAAGGGGCACCCCCCGGATCAAGCCACCCTTCCCGGCCCAAGCCGGATACATGGGCATGCCGTCCACTGTGAACAATGTGGAGACCCTCTCCTCGATTCCCTTCATCATCCAGGAGGGGGCCGACGCCTATCGGGCGAACGGAACCGCAGAAAGCCCCGGAACCAAACTCTTCTGCGTGAGCGGCCATGTGCGGCGCCCGGGGAACTACGAGTTGCCCCTGGGCTTCCCACTCATGGAACTCATCGACGACGTGTGTGGTGGGATGAAGGAGGGCCGGACTCTGAAGGGCGTTATCCCCGGCGGGAGCTCGGTGCCCATCCTTAATGCGGAGGAGTGCGCCAACTGCGAGATGTCCTTCGAGGGGGTCATCGCTGCCGGCTCCCAACTGGGGTGCGCCGCCGTCATCGTCATGGACGACTCCACGGACATCGTGAAGGAGGTCCGGCGGATGGTGGGTTTCTATGCCCATGAATCCTGTGGCCAATGCACTCCATGTCGTGAGGGGAGCGCCTGGGCGGAGAAGATTCTCCGTCGCATCGAAGAGGGCCGAGGCACCGAAGAGGACCTGGATACGCTCATGGAGGTCACCAGCCAGATGGAGGGCACGACCATCTGCGTTCTCTCCGATTCGGTGGCGGCACCGGTCCAATCTTCCATCAACAAGTTCCGGGAGGAGTACCTGTCCCGGATCCGGACCGGGGAAAAGGCGGGGGTGGCATGATGACTGATCAGCAAAGCCCACAGACCGTCACTATGCGCATCGATGGCAGGGAGGTTACCGTCCCCACGGGAACTACCATCCTTCGGGCGGCAGAGTCCGTTGGGATCGAGATCCCTCATTACTGCTACCACCCGGGGCTCTCCTCTCCGGCCATGTGCCGGCTTTGCCTTGTGGAGGTGGAGGGATGGCCGAAGCCGGCGCCAGCGTGCAAGACCACGGTGGCGGAAGGCCAGGTGGTCCACATCGAGAGCGAGATGGCCCAGGCCCAGCGCACCGGGGTTCTGGAATTCTACCTGCTGAACCACCCCTTGGATTGTCCCATTTGCGACCAATCCGGGGAATGCCAACTCCAGGATTATGTCTTCGCCCAGGGCCGGGAGCACGGCCGTGGGAGGGAGCCGAAGCGGGTCTTGGGCCGGGATGACTTCGGCGGTGACGTGCTCTTCAATGGTGACCGGTGCGTAATGTGCACCCGCTGTGTTCGCTTCATGCGGGAAGTGGCCGAGGATGAGCGCCTCTGTGTCGTAGAACGGGGGAACAGGGCCGTCATCGACACTTTCTTCGATGAGGGTCTGGAGGGCTCTCCCTTCGCGGGGAACATCGTGGACATCTGCCCAGTGGGCGCCCTCGTGTCCAAGGACTTCCTCCACAAAGCCAGAGCCTGGGATCTGGATCGCACCCCTTCGGTCTGCCCCTCCTGCAGCCAGGGTTGCAACATCACCCTCCAAACCCGGGACGACCTGGTCCAGCGGCTGAAGCCTCGGGAGAACATGGATGTCAACGGCTGGTGGATGTGCGACTTTGGTCGGCACAACTACGAGTGGATCAATCGGGTGGATCGGGTGGAAGAGCCCCTCGTCAACGGAGAAACCCAAGGATGGCCGGAGGCTCTCGGGTCCCTTCTCGGCCGATTGAAGGAGGCGAAGGGGGAGGTGAAGGCCGTGACGTGGGCCCACTCCACCAATGAAGAAATGGGGCTCCTGAAGGCCATGATGGAGGAGCTGGGTGGGAGTGAGGTGGTCTACAGGTCTCCGAGGACCGTAGGTGAGCTCCAACTCCCGGGCTTCCCGCTCCTGGCCCGGAGAGAGGATCTGGCCCCAAACGTGAGGGGTGCCGAGATCCTGGGGTTCACCAGGGTGGGTGATGAAGAAGCCGAGGGCGGGTTGGATGATTTGGCGACCCACAAAGGGGTCCTCATCGTCGTAGGGGATCCTCTGGAGGACCAGAACGAGAACTTCGGCGCCCAGGCCGAGCTCTTCATCTACCTGGGGAGTTACCTCTCGAAAGTCGCAGGCAACGCCCACTATGTTCTGCCTACCACAACCTTCGCCGAGCAGGAGGGGAGCTACACCAACGTCCAGGGACGAGTCCAACGGTTCTGGCCGGGCATCCGGTCCCCCGGTTCAGCTCGCCCGGGATGGCTCATCCTTGGAGCCCTCTTCGCGGAGTTCACAGAGACGGAGGCCCCCATCGGTGCGGACCAGGCGTTCGTTCAGGTGGCGAAAGGGGTTCCTGAGTTCGGCGAGATCACATATCGGGATATGGGAACCCGGGGCGCCCCGGCGAGGAAATCCGCCGGCGTCGCGGGGGACTGAGGCAACGAGCCCATGAACGAGCAAACACTGTTCCTCATTGAAAAGTCCATCATCGTCCTGGCGATCTTCGGGGGCGTGATGTTGGTAGTGGCCCTTACCACCCTGGTCGAGCGGAGGGTCGCCGGCTTCATGCAGGACCGGTACGGCCCGAATCGGGTGGGCCCCTTCGGCATCCTTCAGCCTGCAGCGGACGGTTTGAAGAACTTCCTCAAGGAAGAGACGATGCCGGCCGCCGCGGCCCAACCGTACTTCTGGATGGGCCCCGTCATCTCCTTGGCCCCGGCTCTCGTGACCTTTGCCGTGGTGCCCTTCGCTGCACCTCTCCCTATCGGGGAGTCTTATGTGGTGCAGATGATCGTGGCCGATGTGCCCATCGGGATTCTTTACATCCTCGCCCTGAGCTCTCTGGGAGTGTTCGGGGTGGTGCTGGGTGGATGGGCCTCCAACAACAAGTTTTCCTTCCTGGGTGCTCTCAGGGCCTCGGCCCAGATGGTGAGCTATGAAGTGCCCCTGGGCCTGGCTGTGGTAGTGGTGCTCATGTTGGCCGGGAACGTCACCCTGACCGAGATGGTCTGGCAGCAGCAACAACTCAACTTCTGGTTTGCCTTCCCCATCTCTTTGGCCTTCATCCTCTTCGTCATCTCGGCCTTCGCGGAAACCGGCCGCATGCCCTTCGACATGCCCGAAGCGGAATCGGAGTTGGTGGGTGGTTTCCATACCGAGTATTCGGGGATGAAGTACGCCATGTATCCCATGGGTGAGTACGCCCACATGATTACCTCCTCCGCTCTCATGGCCACGCTCTTTTTCGGTGGGTGGGATATCCCCTTCTGGACTGGGGATGACGCTTTCCTCTTCCAGGGAGAATGGATCCGGGGCTTCGCCGAAAACGGTGCGCCGATTGCCGCGGAGTTGGCCTGGTGGAAGACCCTCTTCACCTTCGTCACCTTCGCCGTGAAGACCTACTTCTTCGTGATCGTCTACATCTGGGTCCGTTGGACGGTGCCCAGATTCCGTTATGACCAGATCATGCAGTTGGGGTGGAAGGTCATGCTGCCCGTGTCGCTGGCTTACTTGATGGTCGTGGCCGCCACCATCCTGGCCCTGGATCAGTTGGGGGTCGCCTATGGATTTACCTTCGGATTGGTCCTGACCGTGGTCAGCGCCATCTGCACCGGGCTTTTCCTTCTGGTTCTGGATCGGGGTCGCACCCTTTCCGGCGCCGCTTTTGAAGCCCATGAGCGTTTTCATTCGGAGAGGAAGGCCCTCTCGGGCGCCTCCGGAGATTGAACTCGAGAAAGCCGAGATTGAGATGCCACCAACTGTCAAGGTCGTGCGACGCCCGGAGGGAGTCAGGACGTCGTATCTTCGTGCCACCCTCAAGGGAATGGCCCTGACCTTCAAGCATCTTGTTAATCCCAATAAGATCACCCTCCAGTACCCGGAGGAGCGACCGACCCTCTCCCCCCGTTGGAGGGGAACTCATCGCATGGAGGTTCATGCCGATGGAAGGCCGAAGTGTGTGGCCTGCGGCCTTTGTCCCACCGTCTGCCCCTCCAACTGCATCCGCCTCGTGGGGGGAGAAGACGACCAGGGGAACCGGTATCCCATTGTCTACGAGATCGACGAGTTCCGGTGCATCTTCTGCGGGATGTGCCAGGAGGTCTGCCCTGTAGAAGCG
>JAUXEE010000271.1 GCA_030618065.1 Gemmatimonadota bacterium | reverse complement strand
CTCCCCGCTGGGCCCTCTCAATCAAGATCGGATCCGGATCTGGCTTCAAAGGAGGACTCTTCAAAAAAACTCCCTTACCACGGTCATTGTATCTGTGACGGCCCGAAACCTTCCGACGTTACCTGGAAATCAAAAGGGGCGGCCTTTTCGACCGCCCCCCAACTCCATGCCCTCCAGCTACGCCCTTCCAGCCGGCGTTTCCCCTGCCGAGCTTACCGGCCGTCTAGAGGGGGCGCCGACAAAATCCCTGGCTGGAACGTGCTGATATAGGCCACCAGGTCCCAGACATCCCCGTCCTCGAACATCACACCCCAGGCCGGCATGGCGGATCCGTGAACACCGCCGCCGCCGGATTGGATCTTATCGAAGGCGGCCTGGAAGTTCCGGGCGGCCAGGAGGGTGTCCTGAACGAAGTTGGCCGGCGCCAGATCCAGGACCTCAGCGCCGGGTCCGTCGCCTTGCCCGGCGGCGCCGTGGCAACTCTGGCACCTGAGCAGATAATTCCTGCGGCCGGCGATGGCGCTCCCGGGAAGCTCCGGGGGATAGGTAAGAGCAGGAAGGTAGGCCAGGGCTGCGGAAAACGCTTCTATGTCCACGATGGAGAGGACGTTGGCCATATGGGGGTGACCGGGATCCAACGCTCCGACCTCCGCCTGAAAGTCAGCTTGGAGTTGGCGAACCGAGGCCCTCGAAAGAGCCCCTGCCGTGAAGTCCCGGGGCGGAGCGACCGCACCGGCCCGGACCGCCGGGCCATCTCCCCGGCCAGCGAATCCGTGGCAAGACCAGCACATGGTCTCGTAGACCACCTTCCCGCTCGCCTGCTCTGCGGTGAGCTGGAAGGGTACGGGGGCTTCCGCCAGCGCCTCGGTGGGAAGTACGCCGGTCTCCTGAGAAGGCTGGGGTTCTTGGGTCTCACTCTCTCCGCAAGCGGTGAGGGTCAATGCCAAGAGAACAGCGGCTGGAACCCGAGAATGCATTCCAATCCTCCCTGATTCAAATCAAGTTGGGTGAAGTAGATCCGATTACTCTCCCCGATCACACCAACCCACCGGAGTGGGGCAGCGGCCAGGCTCAAGCATACTTATCTTATCAGCCAAGACGAGAATGATGCCAGATGGGGAGAGAAATGGACCACATCGAACCAACCCGATCTCAGGACTCGATCCTCCTCACCGGCCACGACCTCTCTCTGGAGGACATGGCCCGAGCAGCTCGTGATTCGGCCATCCATCTTTCGCTATCCGAGGAGGCCCGAAAAGCCGTCGGGCGCTCCCGGGCTTTCGTAGAGTCTCTCCTGGAAGGCGAAGGGCAGATCTATGGGGTCACCACGGGGTTCGGCCGCCTCGCGGAAGTGGTCATCCCCCCATCCCAGAGGGAGGAACTGCAATCAAACCTGATCCGGAGCCACTCGGCTGGGGTGGGCAAGGCCCTCGGCCGAGAAGAAGTCCGGGCCATCATGGTATTGCGGGCCAACGCGCTGTCCCGGGGCCATTCGGGCTGCCGGGTCCAGGTGGTGGATCGGTTGCTGGAGTACCTGAACCTTGGGATCCATCCTTTGGTCCCTGAGGCTGGATCGGTCGGAGCCAGTGGAGATCTGGCACCCTTGGCCCATGTCGCCCTCACTCTCCTGGGCGAAGGGAGCGTGGAGTATCAGGGCTCGGTTCGGCCCACGGAGGAAGTGTTGTCCGAGGTCGGCCTCGTACCCCTGAGACTGAGGGAAAAAGAGGGCCTGGCCCTCATCAACGGCACGCAAGTCACCACAGGCATGGGCGCCCTGGCCTTTCTGCGGGCGGCGACGGCACTGGAGGCGGCGGAGGTGGCCGGAGCCATGACGGTGGAGGGGTTGAGAGGTACCCCGGAGGCTTTCCGAGCGGAGGCCCAGGCTGTCCGCCCTCATCCGGGCCAAGCCACCACGGCTTCTCGCTTGACCTTCCTGCTGAGGGAATCGGAGATCCGGGAGTCTCACCGGCACGGGGATCCCCGTGTCCAAGACGCTTATTGCCTTCGCTGTATGCCCCAGGTTCACGGCGCCGCCCGGGAGGTTTTCGGCTACGTTCGGCGGATTCTGGAGACGGAGGCGAACAGCACGACGGACAACCCTCTCATCCTCCCGAACGAAGAAGTCGTCATCAGTGCCGGGAATTTTCACGCCCAGATCGTATCCCAGTCCCTGGACTTCCTGGCCATCGCCGTGGCGGATCTCGCGGCCATCAGCGAACGCCGCATCGAACGTCTTCTGAATCCGGATCTGTCGGGGCTCTCGCCCTTCCTCACGCGGGAACCAGGGCTTCAGAGCGGGTTCATGATCGCTCAGGTCACGGCCGTGGACCTGTTGGCGGAGATGCGGATTCTCGCTCATCCCGCCAGTGTTGATTCGGTACCCACCAGCGCCAACCAGGAGGACCATGTCTCCATGGGGATGGCAGCGGCCCGGAAGGTTCGTAGATCCGTTGAATGCCTGGAGTACATCCTAGGCGTCGAGCTTCTCTGCGCGGCTCAAGCGGTGGACGATCTGAAGCCCCTGCGTCCGGGCCTCGGTGTGGAATCGGCTGTTGAAACCCTTCGGCAGGTGATCCCGCCCCTTACTCGGGATCGTGTGCTCGCCGGTGACATGGAAGCTGCCGCAGGAATGGTGAGGAGCGGGGTTTTCACGGAGATCGTTCGGGGTCAAGGACGAGGATAAGATTGAAGCCGATCTCAAACGAATTCGATCCAAAACCATAAGGGAGACAAAGATGACGTTGAGTGCCCCTCGAACCGTCAGGGCCCCCAGGGGTGGGGAGTTGAGTTGCAAAGGATGGACCCAGGAAGCGGCCCTCCGGATGCTCATGAACAACCTCGATCCGGACGTCGCCGAAAAACCCGATGAGCTGGTGGTTTATGGAGGAAGTGGAAAGGCGGCTCGCAGTTGGGAGGCCTTCGACGCCATCGTCGAAAGGCTGAGGGATCTGGAGGACGACGAGACTCTTCTGGTTCAATCCGGAAAGCCGGTGGGGGTGTTCCGGACCTTCCCCCATGCTCCAAGGGTTCTGATCGCCAATTCCAATCTGGTAGGGCGCTGGGCGACATGGGACCACTTCCATGAACTGGAACGCCGGGGCCTCATGATGTTCGGCCAGATGACGGCCGGGTCATGGATATACATCGGTTCCCAGGGGATTCTCCAGGGCACCTACGAGACCTTTGGGGCCATGGCCCGAAAGCATTTCGGAGGGTCGCTGAAGGGCCGTTGGATTCTCACCGGTGGTTTGGGAGGAATGGGGGGAGCCCAACCCCTCTCCGCCACTCTCAATGATGGCGTGATGCTGGCGGTGGAGGTGGATCAGGACCGAATCCAGAGGCGCCTTGACACCCGATACTGCGATCGGTCAACCGACAACCTGGACGAAGCGCTGGAATGGGTCATGGCGGCCACGGACCAGGGAGTTCCACTGTCCGTGGGGCTCCTGGGGAATTGCGCCGAGGTCCTTCCCGAGATCGTGGAGCGAGGCATCGTCCCGGACCTCGTTACCGACCAGACATCGGCTCACGACCCGTTGAACGGCTACGTGCCGGCGGGGCTCACCCTGGAGGAGGCCGAGCGGCTCCGGACGAGTGATCCCGACGAGTACGTTCGTCAGGCCATGGAGTCCATGTGGGTCCATTGTGAGGCCATCGTCGACCTACAGGATATGGGGGCCCTTGCCGTGGATTACGGGAACAACCTCAGGGGCATGGCGCTGGACGCCGGGTTCGAGAACGCATTCGCCTACCCTGGCTTCGTTCCGGAGTATATCCGGCCCCTCTTCTGTGAAGGGAAGGGACCCTTCCGATGGGTGGCCCTATCCGGAGACCCGAAGGACATCTACCTGACCGACGAGCTGGTTCTGAAGCTCTTCCCGGAGGATGAACACCTGGGACGATGGATCAGG
>JAUXEE010000053.1 GCA_030618065.1 Gemmatimonadota bacterium | reverse complement strand
GCCAGGTAGAAGAAGGCGGAATAGAGCTCGGCTCGCCCCACGACGTTGGCGACGACCTCGGTATGAAGGGGGTGGACAGCGAAGAGGACGCCCCCCACCAAAGCCGGGTAGACGGCCCCCATTCCCAGGAGCAAGAGGAAGAGCAGGAGGGATATCAGAAGGTGGAAGCCCAGATTGAGGAGATGATACCCGAGAGGATCCTCCCCGAAAGCCATCCACTCGAGGGTGAAGGAGAGGGAGGTTACGGGCCGGTAGAGGCCGGCTCCTTCCAGGGCGTCCGGATGGTAGGGGGAAGAAAGGGCGCCTCTCCAGTCGCCGCCGGTAACAACAGGGTTCTGGGGAATGATGGCGTTGTCATCATAGGCAAACCCATTACCCAGGGAATTTCCGTACGCCGCACCAGCCAGGAAGAGGACGAAGAACCCCGCCCGAAGAGGGCTCACCTAGGAGCCTATGTCTCCCGAGGTCGTGGCCTGCTCCTGTGTCGGAAGCTCTCTCGCTTCCCATGAGGGGACGGCAGGGGCTTCCCAGGGTTTGGTTTTCGGTGCCAGGAGGTTCGAGCGGAGGATGTACCAGATTGCTGAAAATCCATCCTTCCAGTTGATCTTTTTCCCCTCCGAGTACGGCCGCCCATGGTAGCTGATGGGAAGCTCGTAGATCCGAGCTTGGGCCTGGGCGAGGCGGGCCGTGAGCTCCGGCTCGATCCCGAACCTCTGAGCCGAGAGGGGAAGGCTCTGGAGAAGCTCGGTCCGGACCATCTTGTAGCAGGTCTCCATGTCGGTGAGGTTCAAATCCGTGAACATGTTGCTGAGGAGGGTCAAGAAGGTGTTTCCCACCGAGTGCCAGAAGAGGAGTACTCTATGGGGCCCGCCCAGGAACCGGGAGCCGTACACAGCATCGGCCTTCTTGGAGAGGATCGGACGAAGGAGGAGGGGAAATTCGAGTGGATCGTACTCCAGATCTGCGTCCTGAACCACGGTCACATCCCCCGTGGCCCTCTGGAAGCCCGTCTGGAGGGCGGCCCCCTTTCCCCTGTTCACATCATGAAAAACCAGGGTGTCGATGAGCCCTTCCTCCTCCAACTTCGTCAAAAGGTCCCTGGTCCCATCGGTGGAGCCATCGTCCACCACGATCACCTCGAGCTTCAGGGGCACTTCCCTGACCCGGCGCAGGAGGGTTTCGGCCGTGTTGACCTCGTTGTAGGCGGGGATTACCACCGACAGGGTCACCTTGTCCCAAGGGAGACCCTCGTCTGGGAAGGCCGGGTAGATCAGGGAGTGCTGCTGGGTGTCGGTCATGGGTCTCTATCGGGTGTCGGAAAGGGGATCGGGCAGGTCATTCGGCCAGCCCGTAGCGGTGGAGCTTTCGATAAAGGGTCGATGGATCGATGCCCAGGACCTCGGCCGCTCGGCTCTTGTTGCCACCTTCAGCCTGGAGGACCCACTCGATGTAGGCTCGTTCGATGACCTCCATGGCTGGGTTCGGGAGAGGGCGATCGGCCACCAACTGAGGAGTGGGAGCCTCCAGAACCCGTTGGGGAAGGTGTTCCGCTCGGATCTCCGCCGTTCCGCCTACGACGGCGGCCCGCTCCAGAGCGTTCTCCAACTCCCGAACGTTCCCGGGCCAGTCATAAATCATCAGAGCCTGCATGGCTTCTTCAGCAAGGGACAGAGGATCGGAGTCGGAGGCCTGATGGGTCACCTTCCCCAGGAAATGGCTGGCCAGAAGGGGGATGCCCTCCCGGCGCTCCCTCAGAGGGGGCAGATGGAGCGCAATGACGTTCAGCCGGTAATAGAGATCGCTCCGGAACGAACCCCGTCGAATCTCCTCCTCCAGATCCCGGTTGGTGGCTGCCATGACCCGGACATCGACCGGAACCGATTCCGTTGAGCCCACGGGAAGCACCTCTCGTTCCTGGAGAACCCGAAGGAGCTTGACCTGGGTGGCGGGGCTCATCTCCCCGATCTCGTCGAGGAAGAAGGTACCTTCCTTCGCAGCCACCAGGAGGCCCTCCTTATCCTTCACCGCACCGGTGAACGAACCCTTCACGTGACCGAAAAGCTCACTTTCCAGAAGGCTCTCCGTCAGAGCCCCGCAATTGATGGAGAAAAAGGAGCCCTCCGACCGGGAGGAGAGTTCATGAATGTACCGTGCAATGACTTCCTTCCCGGTCCCACTCTCACCGCTGAGGAGAATGGTGGAGTCCGTGGGTGCGACGGTCTCGCCCAACTCCAGGACCTCCAGGAACCCCTTGTTCATCCCGATGGGGCGATTCTTGAATCTCTTTCCCTGGCGCTTGATCTCTTTCTTCAGCTTCCGGTTTTCGATCCTCAATTCCCGGGCCTCGGAGGCCCTTCGGCATATGGCCAGAAGATCGTCGTTGGCAAAAGGTTTTTGGAGGTAGTAGTAGGCTCCTTCGTTCACGGCCCGGACAGCCGACTGGAGGGAGGCCTGAGCAGTCATGAGGATCACCGGGATCTCAGGGTCCGTCTTTCTCGTCTGGGCCAAAACCTCCAGCCCGGATGTGCCGGGCATCCGGATATCCGTCACCACGAGATCCGGCTTATCGCTAGAGAGGATCTCCAACGCTTCCGCTCCTCCGAGGGCTGTCAACACCTCATAACCTTCGCCGCGAAAAAGAATCCTGAGGGAGTCCAGGATCCCGGTTTCATCATCCACCAGAAGAATCCTCACCGATTCGGAGCTCACGAGACCTCCACCTCCTCAGCTTGCGGGGTCCCGGGGAGGAAGATCCTGAACTCCGCTCCCCCATCCGGTCCCTCGTCCACCAATACTATTCCCTTGTGGGCTTCCACAGCCCGGTGGACTACGGCCAACCCAAGGCCACTTCCACCGGTTCGCCTGGTGAAGAAGGGATCGAAGATCCGCAGCACCTCTTCTGGTTCCACCCCCGGACCCGAGTCTGAAACCTTCAGGCACACGGGATTTTCCATGTCAGTGCCAACCGTTCCAGCGCACTCCTCCTGGTTCTCCAATTCGACCCGAACGATCCCGGCAGGCCCGGCGAATTGAGCTGCGTTCAGGACCAGGTTGAAAATGGCTCGGTGAAGGAGGTCCGCATCTCCCGGGACCCGGACTTCCCGGTCCAACCCCACTTCCAGAACCCTCACGCCGATGCCCATCTCCGGATGTTTGCTGACCAGCGTGACACAATCCCGAGCCAGAGCGGCCAGATCCACCTGCCCCGACTTACCCATTCTCAGGACGGAGAACTCGATGAAGCCGGTTAGAAGGCGACTCAATCGTTCCGATTCTGAAATCACCAGACGCTGAAGCAGCTGCCGATCCTCCCCGTTGAGAGTGGATCCCGACAACTGCTCGACAGCACTCCGAATGGAAGCCAGAGGATTCTTGATTTCGTGGGCCAGGGAGGCGCTGAGCTCAGCCACGGCCTCCAACCTCTCGGCCCGGCGGTTCAGAGCGTTGATCCGCTCCTGGCCGGTGATATCCTGGAAGATGGCCGTCACCGATGGCGCGGTTCTCCCCTCTCTCTCCAGAACGGTGGTGCTGATCCCCAGCACCACCTCCCCACCGTCTCTGTCGGCCACGGATCTGAAGCGGGCCACGGGTTGGCCCTTCGCCAGGCACGACTCCAGCACCGATCCCATTCCCGGAGCCACGGTTTCAACGGCTTCGACGACCTCTCGCCCTCTCCACTCCTGGAAGCCCAGGCCAAGGAGAGCCTCGCCCGCGGGATTCAGGTACATGAGGCGACCTCCCACATCGACGGTCATGACCCCTGTGCCGATGTTCGCCAGAATGTCCCCGGTATCCAACCTCAGCTGGCGTAACGCGGATTCCATCTGACCCAGGGCCAGGCCTGCCCTTCTGACCCTATCACCCAGGAACCCGGTGACCAGAGCCACCGTGGCGAAGAGCCCCAACTGCAGAACGACCTCCAGACGAAAAGTGTCCAGATGCAACCAGACCGCATCGGCGAGAAAGAGAATCGTCGCCAGGACACCTACCAGGACCCCGCCTGGGAGGGGTAAAAGAAGGGCCCCGGAGGAAATGACCAGAATGTAGAGAAAGGCAAAGGGACTGTCGGCCCCTCCGGTGATATGGACGACGGCCGTGACCAGGAGGGCATCGAAGATGACCTGCAGGTAGACGAAATGGTCGCTGGGGTCTCGATCCTGGAGCTGAGTGTGCCAAAGGGAAAGGCCCGTGAAGCCCATCGAGGCCAGGAATATCACGGTGGCGATAAACGTCTGAGTGGGGTCAGCGCTACGCCAAACCAGTAGAGCCGCGACGAGGATCCCGGAAACCAGGGTGAGGCGGCCCAAGTAGATCCAACGAAGGACATCCCCTCGTCGGATCGTAAAGCGAGTTTCGCTTTGCTGGAGCCTCAAGGCGCCCTATCTCCCCGAGAGGTGGTGGGTTGGGGGGAAAAAGCAATACCCCGGGATGATCCAGTGTAGAACAATGGCTTGCAGGGTGCAATGATCATGTTTGGCAAAATGCAAACCTCCCCACCGACATGAGGGGGTTTTGGGGTGGCCGCCAGCCCGACCTTGGGCCAGATTGGGTCGTCATGCCTGAACCATCTCTCATCGCCGTAGCCAGAGGGGACGCCCCGGCAGACATCCTCTTCCGGCGGAGCCGTGGCATCAACGTCTTCACGGGTGAGGTCGAGGAGGTGGACGTAGCCATCTCCGGCTCCCATGTGGCAGGACTCGGCCCCGGGTACGACGCGGTTTCGGTGGTGGATCTCGATGGCAAATTCCTTCTCCCCGGGCTCATCGACGCCCACGTTCACCTGGAATCCAGCCTGGCGACTCCGAGGGAGTTCGCGAGAGCCGTGGTGCCCCATGGAACCACCACCGTGGTCTCGGATCCCCATGAGATCGCCAATGTCCATGGCATGGAGGGCATCCGGTACATGTTGGAGGCCAGCGAAGGCCTACCCCTTACCGTCTTCGTCATGGCCTCCTCCTGCGTCCCCGCCACCCCCATGGGTACCGCGGGGGCGGAGTTGGACGCCACCGATCTGAAGGATCTACTCCATCATCCTCGGGTCTTGGGGTTGGCCGAAGTCATGAACTTCCCCGGGGTCATCTTCGAAGACCCGGTGGTGATGGCGAAGCTGGACGCTTTTTCCGGTTGTGTGGTGGATGGCCATGCCCCGGGTGTCCGTGGTCAGGCTCTGAACGCTTACATCGCCGGAGGCCCCAGCTCGGACCATGAATGCACATCTCCGGATGAAGTCGTGGAAAAACTCAGACGTGGCCTGACCGTCTTCTTTCGGGAAGCTTCCAACGCCCGGAATCTCCTCGACCTCCTCCCGGCGCTGACCCCGGAGAACCGACGCCGGGTGGCCCTCTGTACCGATGATCGGCAACCTTCGGACCTCCTGGACCTGGGGGGCATTGACGCCATGGTCCGGACCGTGATCCAGGAGGGGATTCCTCCCGTCGAAGCCATCCGCCTGGCCACCCTCAACCCAGCCGAACACTTCCGCCTGGCCGACCGGGGGGCCATCGCTCCGGGTCGCAGGGCTGACCTCCTGATCGTGGACGATCTGGAGGCTCTGGCCATATCCGAGGTGTTCTCCGGTGGGACGCCGGTGGCAAGGGCGGGGGCCCCCCTTTCCTGGAAGCTCCCGGCGCCGCCGGCGCCTCCCTCACCATCCATGAGAATCGATTGGGGGGCCATGGACCTCCGGATACCGTCCCGGGAAGGAAAGGTCCGGGTAATCCAGGCCATACCTGACCAGATCGTCACGGGGACGAAGGAGCTGCTCCCTTCCACGCGGCACGGCCAAGTGGTGTCCGATCCGTCCCGAGACCTTCTGAAGATCGCCGTCATGAACCGCCACACCGGTGGCGGGCAGGTCGGACTGGGATTGGTGACCGGGATGGGGTTGAAGAAGGGCGCCATCGCCGGAACCGTGGCCCACGACCACCACAATCTCATAGCCCTCGGAGTCGACGACGAGTCTATTCTCGCAGCCGCCATGAGGGTGTCGAAGATGGGTGGAGGCCTGGCGGTAGCCCTTGGGGATGAGGTTCTCGAGGAACTCCCTCTCCCAGTGGGCGGGCTAATGTCGAAAGAACCCATCGAGGCCGTCCGGGAGGGTTTGGACAGGGTGCTGGGAGCGGCTCGGGCCTTGGGCTCGCCCCTCCATGATCCCTTCATGGCCATGTCCTTCCTGGCCCTGGAGGTTATCCCATCCTTGAAGATCACCGACCAGGGATTGGTCGATGTCCATCGATTCGAGAAGGTGGGACTCTGGGTTACCTAGTCAACGGCACCCTCAGAAGTTGCCCCGCAAAGATCCGACTGCCCTTGAGGTTGTTCTCCTGCTTCAGCCTGTCCACGGTGGTGCCGTGGGACTGGGCGATATCCCAGAGAGAATCTCCATTCCTTACTCGGTAGTTCAACACATCCGCGGAAGCCATCCGAGTCTCGGCCTGGCGGGAGGCCTGGTCGGCCACGTACCGAGTGTAAGGTCGGGGGAAGACGGCGATGTGGTAGTGAGGTGGATAGCTTTCCCGAGTAGCCTCCAGAACCCCTGTCGCCTCCAGAGAAAGAAGAACACTCTCCAACCAAGATCTGCAGGCCCGGCTCCTGCTCCGCCTGACGTCTACGGCCATCCCGGTGGGGTGGACGGAGCGGGAAGACGCATTCCGCGGCTGCCGGGAAAGGGGGCGGGTCAGACTGGTCACCACCAGTTTCTCCCCACAAGCTCGACGGTACTGACTGGAAAGTCGGAGAATGAAGGTCCGAGCTTCCGGGCGAGCGAAAGGATACGAAACTCCGTGCAGCTCGAAGTCCCTGTTGGCCCTCACCTGGACCAGGTATCCCGCCCTGACGAACCGCTCGACCTGGGCCGGGCTCTCTATGTAGGTGAAGTCATGGACTCGCGCTGCCCTGGCCTGACGGTCGAGAGATGCGGTCGAACCTCTGAGGCTCTGCCCTTGAGCGTCCTGGGAAATGAGAGAGAGGACCCCGATCAGCACGAAGAGGAGGGGGAGAGGTCTATTCTGAAACCGGCGGAGAGCCGGAATCTTGGGGTTTCGATCTGCGGTCATGGGTCCGTTGGCATGCAATGATCTCCGGGAGAGACTCCCCAAAACAGGGATCGATCCTTAACGCCGTCTATGAGTAAACATATGATTCCCAGGACACAAGGCTTTCCGTCGTGGAACGCTGATCCTACCCCGGGGGTTCCAGGGCCCGGTAGATTCCTCTGCGGCAAGATCCGGACCTCAGCCTACCTCCTATCACACGGAGCATCTCGATTTGTCTGACAGTTACGGTTTGCACAACCGATTCCTCGCCTGGTTCATGGCCCGGGAAGGGGGGAAGTACAGTGCTTTGGTAGAGGGCCGAAAGCGACACCTCCTGGGGGCCCTGACGGGCACCCTGGTGGAGATCGGTTCAGGCACCGGCCCGAATCTCCGCTTCTTTCCTCGGGAGCTACGGGTCGTAGGGATCGAGCCGAACCCCTTCATGCACAGACATTTCTTGGAGGAGGCCCGGGCCGAGAACCGGTCCGTAGAGCTAATCCAGGGAGTAGCGGAGTCTCTCCCTTTCCAGGATGAGAGTGTCGACGCGGTCCTCTCTACACTGGTGTTATGCTCCGTCGCTGAGATGGATAGGGTTTTGGGTGAGATCCTTCGGGTGCTGAAGCCAGGGGGCAGATTCCTCTTCGTCGAGCATGTGGCCGCCAGGGAGGGGAGCTGGCTCCGTCGGGTCCAACGATGCGTCCGGCCGGCCTGGCGGAGGATCGGTGACGGATGCGAGCCCGACCGGACCACGGAGGAGGACCTTTTGAAAGCAGGTTTCCAGAAGGTGAGCTTCGACCGGTTTGCCCTTCCCCTCCCCATCGTCTCACCCCACATCGCAGGGGTAGCCGAAAAATAGGAGGGGATGGGAGGATCCGCCCGAAAAAAATGTCCGGGTCAGATACTCTTTATCCAGCCACCTTGCCGGTAGCGAATCTCACGCCGACCTTGTCCCAATTCACCAGATTCCAGAAGGCTGCGATATAATCCGGCCGACGATTCTGGTAGTTCAGATAGTAGGCGTGCTCCCACACGTCCAAGCCCAAAACCGGGGTGTGCCCGTCCATGAGAGGACTGTCCTGGTTAGCCGTCGAGAGGACTCTCAGCTTTCCAAAAGGATCGATGACCAGCCAGGCCCAGCCCGAGCCAAACCGTGAAGCTGCCGCTGCCCCGAACTCTTCCTTGAAAGCCTCGAAAGACCCGAAGTCCTGGTCGATGACGCCAGCCAGTTCCCCGGTGGGAGCACCGCTTCCGCCCGGCGTGAGGATATCCCAGAAGAGGGAATGGTTGTAGTACCCGCCTCCGTTGTTCCGAACGGCATCCTGGATTCCGGCAGGCAGGCCGTTGAATCCCCGGAGGATGTGTTCGGCATCGACGGAATGGAAGTGGGGATGCCCCTCCAAAGCCGCATTGAACTTGGCTGTGTACGCACCATGATGCTTCTGATGGTGGATTTCCATGGTTCGGGCGTCGATATGGGGCTCCAAAGCGTCGGGGGCATATCCGAGCTCAGGAAGCTGAAAGGGAAAAGACATGAATCGGGGCTCCTTTCGGTGGTCTGTCGTCTGTCGTTCTCTTGATCGGTTGAATGCCGGCCCCTTGTACACCGGAAGACGAAAAGGTTCTCTCCACCTTTCCCCTTTCTCTCCAGAGACCGAGGTTCGGTGGAGAGAGGAAGGTGCGCATGAAGGGACCAGGAGGAGAAACGCCCGCCATCGAATCGGAATCCGGCGACGATACGTCTCGGATTCTCCTGGTGGACTGCGACATGTTCTATGTCCAGGTGGCTCGCTTGGAGGATCCGAGCGGGGCCGGTCAGGAAGTGCTTCTCATGGTGGGAGGGTCACCCACAGGGCGGGGCGTGGT